>JAYUHT010000335.1:0-4610 GCA_043766725.1 Burkholderiales bacterium
TCTGCGCGGGGCCCCAGCCGAACTTGAAGGTGGTGTACAGCACAAAGCTGTTGTGCAGCGTGAACTGCGCCAGCGAGGCCAGGCCGATCACCGCCACCAGCGGACCCACGCCCTGCAACTGACTCAAGCCCTTGAGCGAGCTGAACGGGTTGGCTCGGCGCCATTCGAAGGGCTTGCGCCGGTCAGGCGGCAAGGATTCGGGCAGCACGAAGTAGCCATATAACCAGTTCAGAACAGCCAGGCCGCCGGCCACGAAGAACGGCAGGTGCAGGTCGATGCTGCCAAGCAAACCACCCATCACCGGGCCGAGGGTGAAGCCCAGGCCGAACATGGCGCCCACCAGGCCGAAGCGGCGCGCGCGGTCTGCGGGCGCAGTGATGTCGGCCACATAGGCGTTGGCCACCGCCGCATTGGCCTGCATGGCGCCGCTGAACAAACGCACCACGATCAACATCCACAGCGCCGTGGCCAGGCCGGTGACGATGAAGCTCAGCGCCAGGCCCGAAAAGCCCAGCAGCAGGATGGGGCGGCGGCCGTACTTGTCAGACAAGGCGCCCAGGATCGGCGAGGCAAAAAAGTTCGCCACGCCAAAGCTCAGCGCGACGGCGCCAAACCAGAAGGTCTGCTCGGTGGTGGACGTCGTGAAGGTGCCCACCAGCAGCGGCAGCACCGGCACGATCAAGCCGATGGCCATCATGTCGATCAGCACGGCGATCAGGATGAAGGGCATGGCCGCTTCGCGGCGGTTTGCGTTTCCGGCCTCGGCAGCGGACGAGTTCACAGGGTTCGCAGCGGTATCTGTTGCGGGCTGCATTCAATCACTCCCCGCCGCCGCGGCAAGCGCATCTTGCTCGGTCGGGCTCATGGCGTCGAACAAGGCCAAAACATGCACGCGCACATCGCGCGGCCATTTGGCCACCCTGGCGCGAAGCTGTTCAGCGTCATGGGCAAACAGCGCGCGCGAGGCTTCTTCAAAACCGGGCTCGTTGCCCGCCATGACATGCATGAAGCGGTAAGCGGATTCCTGCGCCTGGCGTAAGCGATCAGCCTGCCGGCTGCTGCGCCTGGCCTGCTCAACCAGCCTGCGCAACGCCACCGAGGCGCCGCCCGGCTGGCTGGCCAGCCAGTCCCAGTGCCGCGGCAACAGCGTGACTTCGCGCGCCACCACACCCAGCTTCGGGCGCCCGGGTCCTCGCACGGTGTCAGCGCAGGGTTCGCCACCGTCGGCAACTTCAGCCGTGCCCGCATCCACCGGCGCGATGCGGCGCAGGACGGCGGCCACCGAACCGCGCAGATCAAGGTCAACGGGCTGGCTGGTGGCGGCATCAAACACTGCCACCGCAGCGTCGGGATGTTCGGTGACATGGGCCTTGACCTGCGCGGCCACCTGTCGTGGCGCGTCGCAGGCCAGGCGCTTCTTGCCCGCAAAGGCGATCCAGCGGGCGGGTTGCAGATCTGACATGGGTTGGATGGGCAGTGAGGGGGAAGGCGCTAATTTACCCGGATTTTATTCAACCCGCTATAACACCCGGATAAAATAAATCCCGCCGCCACGGCGGCCGCCTCACTCCATCCGGTAGTTCGGCGCTTCCTTGGTGATCTGCACGTCGTGCACATGGCTTTCGTGCATGCCCGCCGAAGAGATCTCGACGAACTGTGCCCGGCTGTGCAACTCTTCAATGCTGGCGCAGCCGCAGTAGTGCATGGCCGCGCGCAGCCCACCGGCCATCTGGAAAATGATGCCCACCACCGAGCCTTTGTAGGGCACCTGGCCTTCAATGCCTTCAGGCACCAGTTTGGCCGAGTTGCCTTGGGCACTGCCGCCTTCCTGAAAGTAACGGTCGGCGGAACCTTGTTGCATGGCGCCGATGCTGCCCATGCCGCGGTAGCTCTTGTAGCTGCGCCCCTGGTACAAGATCACTTCACCCGGCGCCTCTTCCGTGCCGGCGAAGGCGCTGCCCATCATCACGCTGTCGGCACCCGCGGCAATGGCCTTGGCCAGGTCGCCCGAGAAGCGCACGCCGCCATCGGCGATCAACGGCACGCCGCTGCCCTTCAGTGCCGTGGCCACGCTGTCGATGGCCATGATCTGCGGCACGCCCACGCCGGTGACGATGCGCGTCGTGCAGATCGAGCCCGGGCCGATGCCCACCTTCACCGCGTCGGCGCCCGCTTCCACCAAGGCCAACGCGGCCTCGCCGGTGGCCACGTTGCCGCCGATCACATCCACGCCCGGGTAGTGTTGTTTCACCCAGCGCACGCGCTCGATCACGCCGGCGCTGTGGCCGTGCGCGGTGTCGACCACGATGGCGTCCACCCCGGCGCGCACCAGCAGCTCCACGCGCTCGTCGGTGCCGTCGCCAACACCCACGGCCGCGCCCACGCGCAGCTTGCCTTGGGCGTCGCGCGCGGCGTCGGGGAAGTTGGTTTGCTTGGTGATGTCTTTGACTGTCATCAGGCCGCGCAGCTCGAATGCATCATTCACAACCAGCACGCGCTCGAGCTTGTGTTTGTGCATCAACGCCTTGCCGTCTTCAATGGTGGCGCGCTCGCCCACGGTTACCAGCCGCTCGCGCGGCGTCATGATCTCTTTAACCGGCACGTCCATGCGCGTCTCAAACCGCAAGTCGCGCCCGGTCACGATGCCCACCACCTGCTTGCCCTGCAGCACCGGAAAACCGGAAATGCCGTGCTGGCGCGACAGTGCGATCACCTCGCGCACCGGCATATCGGGCGCGATGGTGATGGGGTCGCGCAGCACGCCGGACTCAAACCGCTTCACGCGCAACACCTGCGCCGCCTGCTGCTGCGCACTGAGGTTCTTGTGCACGATGCCGATGCCGCCTTCTTGTGCAATGGCGATGGCCAATCGCGCTTCGGTCACCGTGTCCATGGCCGCCGAAACGAGTGGCAGCTTGAGTTGGATGTTGCGGGAGAGGCGCGTCGTAAGGCGGGTGTCGCGTGGCAGCACATGGGAGAAGGCCGGCACCAACAACACATCGTCGAAGGTGAGCGCTTTGCCTAGAAGGCGCATGGGAAGGCTCCAGTCGCAAAAGTGAATTATACGGATGAGGTTCGTCGGCCCGGCCCGACGTGATGCGCTGCACACGGCTTGACACACACCGCGCCGACACAGGCACTACACTGCGCCGATGAGCCTTCAAGTTAAGCCCTGGCTGCACGTACTGGCGTTGGTGTTGGTTGCCGTGGTGGCCAACGGCCCTGCCCAGGCGCAATGGAAGTGGCGCGACGCCAATGGCCAGGTTCACGCCAGTGACCTGCCGCCGCCGCGCGAGGTGCCCGACAAGGCCATCTTGCAGCGGCCCAACTCACCTGCATCCAAGGCCTTGCTGGCACCCTCCCCTGTGGCGTCGGCGCCCTTGGCCGTGCCTGTGCCCAAGCCAGCAGTTGACCCAGAACTCGAAGCGCGCAAAAAGCGCGCTGATGCCGAAGCTGCAGCCAAAGCGAAGGCCGATGAAGACAAGCTGGCCCAGGGCCGAGCCGAGAACTGCAAGCGCGCCCGTGCCCACCTGACCACGCTGGAAAGCGGGCAACGCATCGCGCGCCCCAACGACAAGGGTGAGCGCGACTTCCTCGATGACGCCGGCCGCGCTGACGAAGCGCGCCGGGCACGTGAGGTGATCGCGAGCGATTGCCGCTAAGGCGGCCTCAGGGTTTGGCTTTCGTCGCGCGCTTGTAGCGCAGCCGGCGCGCCTCTTTCGGATCCACGGTGAGCGGGCGGTAGATTTCCACACGGTCGCGCTCGCGCAGCACGGCGTCAAGCCCACCGACCTTGCCCCACACGCCGCAGCTCAAGCGCGCGCCTTGCAGGCCGTGCCGCTGCAACACGCCACTTTGCACCAGGGCATCGCCCAGCAGCGCGCCAGCAGGCAGTTGCAGTGCCGTGCTGTCAACCTGGCCCGACGCGGCGCAATAGACAACTTCGACCGCGATGGTGGCCACATCAACGCGGGCCATAGACATCTTCGGCGCGCTTGACGAACGAATCAACGAAGCTGTTGGCCACGCGGTCGAAGGCTGGGCTGAGCACGGCTTCGAGAGCGGCACTGGCAAAGGCGTAGCGCAAGTCAAACTCGATCTTGCATGCCTGCTCGTCGCCACCCGGGCGGCCCAGCGGCTTGAAGTCCCAGGTGCCATCGAGCAGCGAAAACGGGCCATCGACCAGCCGCACGACGACCTGTTCATTGGGTGTGTGTTCATTGCGCGTGGTGAAGGCATGGCGCACACCGGCAAACGCCAACTGCAGCCGAGCCACCATGCCATGCTCGCTGCGTTCAAGCACCTCGGCGCCCGCGCACCAAGGCAGGAAGCTGGCGTACTGCGGCACGTCGATCACCAGCTCGTACATCTCGCGCGGCGAGTACCACAGCAGAACGGATTTGCTGACGTGCTTCATACAATCACTCGATTTTAGGCGGCCACGCGCACGGCCTTGCCGGTCCCCAGGAGCCCATGTCAAACATCGCTGAAAACCGCCGCGCGCGTTACGACTACCTGATCGAAGAGCGCTTCGAAGCCGGCATGGTGCTCGAAGGCTGGGAGATCAAGGCCATCCGCGCCGGCCAGGTGCAGTTGACCGACGGCTATGT
>JAYUHT010000336.1:0-4610 GCA_043766725.1 Burkholderiales bacterium
GGCATCTGCCTGGGGCTGCTGATTGCCGTGCCGGCCACGCTGCTGTCCACCCGTGTCCTGTCTACCTCGGCGTTAAGCGGGCGCATGGCGCGCGGCCCGTTTCTGTTGCGCCAGGCGCTGCGTTGGGTGCTGATCGTGCTGCGCTCGATTCCTGAGCTGGTGTGGGCGCTGGTGTTCGTGCGCGTCGTTGGCCTGGGTGCGGCGGCCGGCGTGCTGGCCATTGCGCTCACTTACGGCGGCATGCTGGGCAAGGTGTATGGCGAGATTCTTGAAAGCAGCGATGCCAGCGCCACCCAGACCCTGCTGCGCAACGGCGCTGGCCGCTTGCAGGCGTTCTTCTACGGCGTGTTGCCGCAAAACGCGGCCGAGCTGACCAGCTACACCGTGTACCGCTGGGAGTGCGCGATCCGCTCGTCGGTGATCCTCGGTTTTGTCGGCGCCGGTGGCCTGGGCCAGTTGATGGACAGCTCGATGAAGATGTTTGCCGGCGGTGAAGTCGCCACCCTGCTGCTGGTGTTCATGGCGCTGGTGGCCGTGGCCGACCAAGCCAGCGCGGTGCTGCGCCGGGCCTTGGGTTGACGCATCACGGCTAACGCATGAAACCACTCAACACCGCCGCCAACCAACCCTACCGGCTGCCGCCACGCCTGTGGCATGCACGTTGCCGCGCCTGCTGGGTGGTGGCCGCGGTGGCGCTGATGGTGCTGGCCAGCTTTTCCAGCGTCGACATGCAATGGGGCAGCTTCTTCTCGGCTGACGCGGCGCGCAGCATGGGCCGCTTCCTGGGTGAATTCTTCCCGCCCGATTTCAGCTCGGCCTTCGTGGCCAAGGTGGCCTGGGCGAGCGCCGAAACCCTGGCCATGTCGGCCCTGGGCACCTTGCTCGCTGTCGTGGCCGGCCTCGCGCTGGCGCTGCCGGCCAGCCGCACGCACGAGGGCGACCGCGCCTGGCTGCGCGCGCCCACGCGCACCTTGCTCAACGCGCTGCGCTCGATTCCTGAACTGGTGTGGGCCGCCATGCTGCTCATCGCCGCCGGTCTGGGGCCGTTTGCCGGCACCCTGGCCCTGGCGCTGCACACCAGCGGTGTGCTTGGCCGGTTGTTCGCCGAAAGCATCGAGAACGCCGCTCCGGGCCCGGCGCAGGCCCTGCGCACGCAAGGCGTGGGCCGCCTGGGTGTGTTCACCTACGCCACCTTGCCGCAGGTGCTGCCGCAGGTGTTGAGCTACACCTTGTACCGCTGGGAAAACAACATCCGTGCCGCCGCCGTGCTGGGTGTGGTGGGGGCCGGTGGCCTGGGCCAGTTGCTGGCCTTTCACATGGGCTTGTTCCACATGGCCAAAACGGCCACCATCCTGCTGGCCATGCTGGCGCTGGTGGCCTTGGTGGACGGCGTCAGCTACGCCGCACGCACGGCCATGCAACGTTGAAACAGGTTGAAGGAGATTGCCATGTTCAAACGCATCATCACTCTGACGCTGGCTTTGCTTTGCGCCCTTTTAGGCGGCTGCGGAACGCCTTACGCCACCGTGGCTAACGCAAGAGGTGAGCCGGTGATGCTGCTCGGACACGACCCGGTGGCCTATTTCACGCAAGGCCAGCCGCAGCGCGGCAAACCTGAATTCGCCGTGAGCCTGCCGCAGCGCACCTACTACTTTGCCAACGCCGAGCACAAGGCCCGCTTCGAGGCCACACCGCAACGTTACGAGCCGCAGTACGGGGGCTTCTGCGCCAGCGGTGCGGCCTTCGCCATCAAGCTGGGCAGCGACCCCACGGCCTGGACCATCCGCGACGGCCGCCTGTTCATCTTCGGCGATGTGCTGGGCCAGACCGCCTGGGGCGTGGACCCGGCCTGGAACGTGGCCCATGCCGACAAGCTGTGGCCCGACATGAGAGACCGCGGCTGGCGCGCGCAGTCATTGATGCGCTACGCCAACAAGGTGGAGCACTACAAGACCGGGGCGCAGATCGCAGCCGAGTGGCAGGCCAAGAACCCCGGCCAGGAATGGCCGCGCTACGACCCCGGCGGCATGCTGAACAACCTGTTTCTTAAGCCCCCAGGCTGGCGCTCCGCCGAGGGTTTTGGGCAACCGGCGCTGGGCTATCCGCCCTAGCCGGCGTCAACCCTTCTTCGCCTTGGCCGCCGCCACATCGCGCGCAATGTCTTCACCGCTCTTGTAGTGCGGCACGCGCAACACCAGCCGCTTGCTGCGCTGCCAGAAGCTGTTGTTGCCGGCCACTTCTTCGGCCCAATACTTGTCGGCCAGTTTGATGTTGGCCGGCACGTCGATCTCGAAGCCCGCCTTGGAGCCGGCGCCGCCGAAGATGTAGAGCTTGCCGTCGACCATGCTCCAGGTGTCGGCGTCGCCGCCCCAGGGGATGCCGTAGACGATGCCGTTGGCGCAGAAGCCACCGTACTGCGGCAGGTACTTGGCCGGGCTGGCATCGAACAGCGCCTTGTGCTCGGCGCTCGCGAAGCGGAAGGTCACGCCCTGGTACGCGCTCTTGAATTGCGGTGAGCCCAGGGCATGCTTGTTCTGGGTGAAATAAGCCACCACGTCATGGCCTTTGAGCATGACGCTTTCATCCAGCGCATCAGCCACGGCATTCACCGGCTTCAGGGGCGACGACGGGTTTTGCGCCTGCATGGCGCCGCAGCCGGCCAGGCCCAGGCTGACGCACAGGGTGGCGGCACCGAGCAGGCGGCGGGTGGGAGGGGTGAGGGTCATGGCGGAACTCCTGGTACAGGTTTGATTGAGGATCAGGCCACCGCCGTGAAGACCGCGAACCACTCGCGTTCATCGCAGAACGACTGCACCTGGTTGAAGCCGGCGTCGCGCAGAAGGTTGGCGAAGTCTTCGCGCCGATATTTGTAGCTGTTTTCGGTGTGGATGCGCTGGCCGGCAAGAAAGTGCCGCTGCCCTCCAGACCACCGCACGGTGACATCTTGGCGCGCCTGCAAGTGCATTTCGATGCGCGACTGCACGGGCTCGAACAGCGCCACATGCTGCCATTGGCGCAAATTGAAATCAGCGCCGATCAAGCGGTTGGCGTGGCGCAGCAAGTTGAGGTTGAAGGCCGCGGTCACGCCCAGTGCGTCGTCATACGCCGGCTCAAGCACTTCAGCAGGCTTGACCAGATCAACCCCGATCAGCAGCCGCCCGCCCTGCGCCGCGGCGCGCGCCTGCTGCAAGAACACCAGCGCCGCCGCGGGCGTGAAATTGCCGATGCTGGAGCCAGGGTAGAACAGCGTTCGCGGGCCAGCGCCAGCAGCGCCAGGCAGGCTCAACGTGCTGGCGAAATCGGTGCCCACGCCGAGCATCTCGATGTGCGGGTGGCGCTGCTGCAAGGCGGTGACGGACTGGTGCAGGAATTCGACCGCGATGTCCACCGCCACATAGCGCTGCGGGCGCAGCGTGGCGAACAGCGCTTCAGCCTTGGCGCAACTGCCGGCGCCCAGATCGACCAGTGTGTGCGTGGGCGCACAGGCCGCCGCGATGGCGCTGGCATGCGTGGCCATGATGGCGGCTTCGGTGCGCGTGGGGTAGTACTCGTCGAGCTCGGTGATGGCCTCGAACAGGCGCGAGCCCAGGGCGTCGTA
The DNA here is from genome assembly GCA_043766725.1 of Burkholderiales bacterium. Taxonomy (GTDB): domain Bacteria; phylum Pseudomonadota; class Gammaproteobacteria; order Burkholderiales; family Burkholderiaceae_C; genus Rubrivivax. The sequence goes on from JAYUHT010000336.1 coordinate 3,599, forward strand.
CAAGAATTTGGGCGCGACCTGCGGCACAGCGGCCAACAAGCCGGCGCTCAATTCCTGGCGCAGCACCTGGGGGTCGGGTTGCTGGGCGGCGATGAAGGTGGGGCGGGTGTTCACGGCAGCAGTATCGCTTCAAGCCAAGTTCAGCGGCCTCACGCCGCGTGCAACGCACGCACCTCGGCGGCGCGCGCCAGGGTGTTGTGATAGCCGGCGGCAATGGCACGCTCACGGAATTCGCGTGTGAAGTTGACCCAATAGCCGAAGTCGGGGTGCAAGACCAGGTCTGCGGCGCGTGCATCGGGCTCGATGAGCGCGCGCTTGCGCAGATCAGTAGCGCGAAAACGCGTTGCCCCCGTTGGCATGCTGCCCTCGTGCGCGCTGGCGTCCACCGCCAGCACGCGCTGCGCCCCCAGCGCACGCGCCACGCGCACCGGCAGCGGCGCCACGGCGTCGGGGTCGACATGCAAGTCACCGCGAATGCGCACCGGCGTGAACAGGTTGGCCATGGCCGCCGAGGCCTGCACGGCCACGCCGGCGTCCCCCGCTGTGAAGGCCACAAGCGCCTCGTCGCGCTGGCGCAGCGCCACACAGGCCATCGCCACGGGCAGGTCCTCAAGCAGCCGCTCGGGCGCCTGCGCGCCGATGTGCCAACGTATGAAATCAGCCAAGGCAGCGCCACTGAAGCGCGCCTGCTCGCCCACGGCCACGCGCCCCACGGCCAGGGGGTTCAGCTCCAACGCCACGGCCTCCAGGGTGGCCATGGGCATGCCGCTGGCGCACAGCGTGCCCACCATCGCACCCACCGAGGCGCCGACGATCACGTCGGGCTTCAGGCCCAGCTCGTGCAAGGCCTTGAGCACGCCCACATGGACGAAGCCGCGCGGCCCGCCCGAGCCCAGCACCCAGGCCACGCGCGGCGCCTGGCGCAGCGGCAGGGCGCGCGGGGCGTGGGCACCGGCGTGGTCGGCGTCGGGCCAGACGGCGCAGCCGCTGAGCGTGAACGGCAAGGGCCAGG
>JAYUHT010000337.1:0-4608 GCA_043766725.1 Burkholderiales bacterium
CCTGCGCCGCAGCGCTGCCGGCCAACTCGGGGCCGGGTTCGGTGCGGCGCAAAAACAGGTCAAGCAAATCGTTGTCGGCCAAGTCCATCAAGGCGGTCAGCCCGCTGGCTTGTTGTACGGTCAGCGTGGCTTCGTGGTGTTTGAAAAAGCGTTCGATGAACAAGTCATTTTCCAGCAGGCCGCGCCGGCAGCGCCATTTCAGCTTGGACAGGGAGCGCTCGTCCAGCAATTCGAGGGCCATGGTGCTCATGTCAGATCAATTTCCGGTTCAAGGCCGCACCGCTACACCGCGCGCCGCACCATCAACTCTTTGATTTTGCCAATGGCGCGCGTGGGGTTCAGGCCCTTGGGGCAAACATCCACACAGTTCATGATGGTGTGGCAGCGGAACAGGCGGTACGGGTCTTCCAGGTTGTCCAGCCGCTCGGCGGTGCCTTCGTCGCGGCTGTCGGCGATGAAGCGGTAGGCCTGCAGCAAGCCGGCCGGGCCGACGAATTTGTCGGGGTTCCACCAGAAGCTCGGGCAGGCGGTGGAGCAGCTCGCGCACAGGATGCACTCGTACAGGCCATTCAGCTCGTCGCGCTCTTCGGGCGACTGCAAGCGTTCTTTTTCAGGCGGCACGCTGTCGTTCATCAAGTACGGCTTGATCGAGTTGTACTGGGTGAAGAACTGCGTCATGTCGACGATCAGGTCGCGGATCACGGGCAACCCGGGCAGCGGGCGCAGCACGATGGTGGCGGGCAGGCTGCGCAGGTTGGTCAAGCAAGCCAGGCCGTTCTTGCCGTTGATGTTCATCGCATCCGACCCGCACACGCCTTCGCGGCAGGAACGGCGAAAGCTCAACGACGGGTCGAATTCCTTGAGCTTCATCAGCGCATCGAGCAGCATTCGTTCGGAACCGTCCAGCTCCACCTGCAGGGTCTGCATGTAGGGCTTGGCGTCCGCGTCCGGGTCGTAGCGGTAGATCTGGAACGTCCGTGTGGTCATGAATCGTCCTGGCTTTCTTAAAACGTGCGTACCTTGGGCGGCACGCTGTCCACCGTGAGCGGCTTGAGCTGCACCGGCTTGTAGTCGAGCCGGTTGCCCTGGGCGTACCACAGCGTGTGCTTCATCCACTGCGCATCGTTGCGGCCCAGCGGGTACTGCGGGTCGTCGGCCGGGCGTTCGTGGTCGCTCACCGTGTGCGCGCCGCGGCATTCCTGGCGCGCCGCCGCCGAGACCATGGTGGCCTGGGCGCATTCGATGAGGTTGTCAACTTCCAGTGCCTCGATGCGCGCGGTGTTGAATATCTTGCTCTTGTCCTTCAGCGTGATGCCGGCCACGCGCTGGCGCAGCGCCGCCACCTTGGCCACGCCTTCGTCCATCGACGCCTGCGTGCGAAACACGCCGGCATGTTGCTGCATCACCGCGCGCAAATCGTCGGCCACCACCTGGGCGTACTCGCCTTCGGTGCTGGCGTCGAGCTTGGCGATGCGTGCCAACGACGGGCCCGCCGCATCAGCCGGCATGGCTTGCTGGGCCGCCGGTTCGCGTTGAAGCGCCGCGACGATGTGATCCCCCGCCGCCTTGCCGAACACCAGCAAGTCAAGCAGCGAATTCGTGCCCAGGCGGTTGGCGCCATGCACGCTCACGCAAGAGCATTCGCCCACGGCGTACATGCCGTTAACCACGCTGTTCGGGTTGCTGCCACTGGGCACCACCACCTGGCCGTGGATGTTGGTGGGGATACCGCCCATTTGGTAGTGGATGGTCGGCACCACGGGAATGGTTTCCTTGGTGATGTCGACATTGGCAAAGTTGTGGCCGATCTCGAACACGCTGGGCAGACGCTTCATGATGGTGTCGCCGCCCAGGTGGGTCAGATCGAGCTGGATGTAATCCTTGTTCGGCCCGCAGCCACGGCCTTCCTTGATTTCCTGATCCATGCAACGCGAGACAAAATCGCGCGGCGCCAGGTCTTTCAGGGTGGGCGCATAACGTTCCATGAAACGTTCGCCGTTCACGTTGCGCAAAATGGCGCCTTCGCCGCGGCAGCCTTCGGTCAGCAGCACGCCGGCGTTGTGCACGCCGGTGGGGTGGAACTGCCAGAACTCCATGTCTTCCAGCGGAATACCGGCGCGCGCCGCAATGCCCAGCCCGTCGCCGGTGTTGATGAAGGCATTGGTGCTGGCCGCGAAGATGCGCCCGGCCCCGCCAGTAGCGAACAAGGTGGTGCGGCCTTGCAGGATGTGGACTTCGCCGGTTTCCATCTCTAACGCCGTGACACCCAGCACATCGCCCTGCGCATTGCGTATCAAGTCGAGCGCCATCCACTCCACGAAGAACTGGGTACGCGCCTTCACGTTCTGCTGGTACAGCGTGTGCAGCATGGCGTGGCCCGTGCGGTCGGCCGCGGCGCAGGCGCGCTGCACCGGCTTTTCACCGTAGTTGACGGTGTGACCACCGAAGGGGCGCTGGTAGATCGTGCCGTCAGGGTTGCGGTCGAACGGCATGCCCAAATGCTCGAGTTCGTACACCACCTTGGGCGCTTCGCGGCACATGAATTCGATGGCGTCCTGGTCGCCCAGCCAGTCGCTGCCCTTCACGGTGTCGTAGAAGTGGTAGTGCCAGTTGTCTTCGCTCATGTTGCCCAGGCTGGCGCCGATGCCGCCTTGCGCCGCCACGGTGTGCGAACGCGTGGGGAAGACCTTGCTCAGCACGGCCACGTTCAGGCCGGCGCGCGCCAGTTGCAGCGAGGCACGCATGCCCGAGCCGCCGGCGCCGACGATGACCACGTCGAACTTGCGTTGCGAAACGGGTGCCATCTTCAAAGTCTCCACAGAACTTGAACCGCCCAGCCGGCGCAGCCCACCAGCCACACCAGCGTGAACACTTGCAGCAACAGCCGCACGCCCACGGGTTTGATGTAATCCATCCAGATGTCGCGCATGCCCACCCAGACATGGATGGCCAGGGCCACGATGACGCTGAAGGTGAGCACCTTCATCCACTGCGCGGCGAAGATGCCGGCCCACTTTTCATAGCCCAACGCCTGGCCGGGCCACAGCACTTGAGCCAGCAAGGCCACGGTGAACAGGGCCATGAGGACGGCGGTGACGCGCTGGCTGAGCCAGTCGCGCAGGCCGTAGTGGGCACCGACAACGATGCGTTTGCTGCCGTAGTTGACGTTCATGGCGAACCTTCTTAATAGAGGCCGAACAGACGCGCGGCCAGCGCCAGCGTCAGCACGCTGCTCAACACCAGGGTGACCAGCGCCGACGAACGGCCCTGCGCCATGCTCACGCTGTGGGTCATGTCCATCCACACGTGGCGCACGCCGGCAATGAAGTGCAGCAAATAGGCCCAGATCAGCGCCAGCGCCACCAGCTTGATGCACCAGCCCGGCAGCCCGATGGCGCCGCTGCGAAACACGGCGCTGAACTGCTCGTAGCTGATCTCGGACGTGACGCTCACATCGAACAACCAGATCACGAAGGGCAGCAGCAGGAACATCAGCGCGCCGCTCACGCGATGCAGGATCGACACGATGCCAGCCGGCGGCAGCCGGTAGCTGGCGAGCTGGGTGACGTGGATGTTGCGGTACACGGGGCGACTCGCCGGCCCGTCCTTGCGCGTGCTTGCCATCTGGGTTGTCCTTGTGTGCAACTCTTTCTGCGGTTTGCCTGCATTGCTGAGCGGGCGGCAAACCGGATGAGTTTATTGCAATGCAGCAGGCTTTCTTGAAACTTGCCGGCACAGGCGCCGTGCCTCACGCCCCCAGCGCGGCGCTACTGCAATTCATTGCGGTAGTAGTGTTCTGCCGTGTTGTACAGGCCGCGGCGCAGCTCCACCGCCTGGTCGTGGTAGGTGTACGACACCCGCTCCACCAGCAGCAGGGGCGAGCCAGCAGCCACACCCAGCAATTCGGCCTCGGCCGCGCCAGCAGCCACGGCGCGAATCTTTTCTTCGGCGCGGATCATGCGCACGCCGAACTCGGCCTCGAACAGGCCGTACATGGGCCCGCGGTAGTTGGCCAATCGTTCGGCGCTCAGGCCCTTGAACAAGGCACCCGAGAGCCAGATGTCATCAAGCACCACGGGCTGTTCATGCAGCAAGAGCAGGCGGCGCACCTGCACCGCGGTGTCGCCCGAGGCCAGGCCCAGCACGCGCGCCACTTCGGCGCTGGCACGCTGGCGACGGCATTCGAGCATGCGCCGCTGCATGCCCACACGCTCGCCGGCATCGGGCATCAGGCGCAAGAAGCGGTATTGGGTGCGCGCTTCGGCATGGGTGGCCACGAAGGTGCCCTTGCCCTGGCGGCGCACCAGCAGGTTCTCAGTGGCCAGCTCATCCACCGCCTTGCGCACCGTGCCCTGGCTCACCTGGAAGCGCGCGGCCAGCTCGATTTCGCTGGGAATGGCCTCGCCCGGTTTCCACTCGCCTTCTTGCAACGCGCGCATCAGCAGGCCCTTGATCTGCTGGTACAGCGGGCTGAAGGCCGGGCCGGGCGTGGCCGCTCGGGCCAGCGCAGGCCGGGAGGGTGCTGGCGCGGCTGGCGCGGCTGGCGCGGCGACACGGCCGACACGGGCAACACGGGCAACAGAGCGGGCGCGGGGGGCGGGCATGGAG
>JAYUHT010000338.1:0-4601 GCA_043766725.1 Burkholderiales bacterium
GCGCCGAGGGCGCGAGCGTGATGCACCTGGCGGTGGGCAACCAGCTCGCCGGCATCCTCGCGGTGCACGACCCGGTGAAGGCGACCACCGCCGATGCGCTGGCCAGGCTGCGCAAGGCGAACATCCGCGTCATCATGGCCACCGGCGATGGCCTGGCCACGGCGCGCGCCGTGGCCACGCGCCTGGGCATCGAAGAAGTGCACGGCGAGGTGAAACCGGCCGACAAGTTGAAGCTGGTGGAGAAGCTGCAAGCCGAGGGCCGCGTTGTCGCCATGGCCGGTGACGGCATCAACGATGCGCCGGCACTGGCGCGCGCCGATGTCGGCATCGCCATGGGCACCGGCACCGATGTGGCGATGAACAGCGCTCAGATCACCCTGGTCAAGGGCGACCTGCGTGGCATCGCCACGGCACGCGCGCTGTCGGTGGCGACGGTAGCCAACATGAAGCAGAACCTGGCCTTCGCCTTCGTCTACAACGCGCTGGGCATTCCATTGGCCGCGGGCTTGCTCTACCCGTTCACCGGCTGGCTGCTGTCGCCCATGGTCGCGGCGTTGGCCATGAGCCTGAGCTCGGCGTCGGTGATCGGCAATGCGCTGCGGCTGCGCGGCGCGGCGATCGACGAAAACTGATCAGGGCTTGACGCGCCACACCCGCAGCACCGGCGCGGCGCGGCGCAGGCGCTTGAGCACCTCGGCCAGGTGCAGGCGGTCGCGCACGCTGATGATGAGCTTGAGCTCGGCGCTGTCAGCGGCGCGTTCCTCGCCCATGTCGATGTGCGTGATGTCGGCCTCGGCCGCGCTCACCGCCGAGGCCACCACGGCCAGTGCGCCCTTGGAATTGCTCAGCTGCGCCACGACGCAGGTTTCGAAACTGCGTGCCGGCTGTTCGGCCCATTCCACCTGCATCCAGCGCTGGCTGTCGCGCTCGAACAGGCGCCGGCCGACGCGGCATTCCGTGGTGTGCACCAGCAGGCCTTCGCCGCGGCCCAGATAACCGGCGATGGCATCACCCGGTATCGGCCGGCAGCATTGCGCCAACTGCACCGCATTGCCCTCGCTGCCGTCGATGCTGACCACGCCTTGCGTGCCGGCGGCGTCGTCTTGCGCATAGCGGCCCAGTGTGAGCGTCACCGCGTCGGGCCGGGCGCCGCGTTCGGCCATGATCTGCGCCAGGCGCTTGGCCACGATGCCGGCGATCTTGCGGCCCAGGGCCACGTCCACCAACAGCTCGGCGCGGCCGCGGTTGCCGCTCCAGCGCGTGAGCTGCTGCCACACCGCCGCGGCCTCGGCATCGGCTGCGTCGGCGCTGGGCAGGTTCAGGCCTTCGGCGCGCAGCGCCTGGGCCAGGAGTTTTTCGCCCAGTGAGTGCGATTCCTCGTGCTCCATGGTCTTGAGGAAGTGGCGAATCTTCGAACGCGCGCGCCCGCTGCGCACCATGCTCAGCCAGGCCGGGTCGGGCTTGGCGCCGGGCGCGGTGATGACTTCCACCACGTCACCATTGCGCAGCTCGGTGCGCAGCGCCACCGGCTCGCCGTTGACCTTGGCCGCCACGAGATGGTCGCCCACGTCGGAGTGAATGGTGTAGGCAAAGTCCACCGGCGTGGCCCCGCGCGGCAGGGCCAGGATCTTGCTGCGCGGGGTGAAGACGTAGATCGCATCCGGGTACAGGTCGATCTTCACGTGTTCAAGAAACTCGGCCGAATCGCGCGTGTCGTCTTGAATGTCCAGCAGCGACTGCAACCACATTGCCCCCAGGCGCTGCGCTTCGTCGGCCGGGTTGCTGCCCTTGTCGCCGGCCTTGTACAGCCAGTGCGCGGCGATGCCGCTTTCGGCCACGGCATGCATGGCCTCGGTGCGAATCTGGAATTCCACCGCCGAGCCCACCGGACTGACCAGCGTGGTGTGCAGCGACTGGTAGCCGTTGCCCTTGGGGATGGCGATGAAGTCTTTGAAGCGCCCGGGCACCGGTTTGTAGAGTTGGTGCAGCACGCCCAAGGCAAGATAACACTCGCCTTGAGTGGGCACCACCAGGCGAAAGCCGAACACGTCGCTCACCTGGGCAAAGCCGGCGTGCTTGTCACGCATCTTGGTGTAGATGGAGTACGCCGTCTTTTCGCGCCCGCTGACCTTGACCTTGATCTTGGCCGTGGCAAACGCGCGCTCGACATCGCCCTGCACGCGCTTGACCACGTCGCGCCGATGGCCCAGCGAGCGCTGCACCGCCTTGGCCAGCGCGGCCTGGCGCCACGGGTACAGGTACTGGAACGAAAGCTCCTGCAGTTCGCGGAAGGTCTGGTTCAGGCCCAGTCGGTGGGCAATCGGGGCGTAGATGTCCAGCGTTTCGCGGGCAATGCGCTGGCGCTTGTCAGGCTGCACCGCGTCCATGGTGCGCATGTTGTGCAGCCGGTCGGCCAGCTTGACCAGGATGATGCGCACATCGCGCGCCATGGCCAGCAGCATCTTGCGAAACGACTCGGCCTGGCCTTCTTCGCGAGTTTCGAATTGCAATTTGTCGAGCTTGGTCAGGCCGTCAACCATTTCGGCCGTTGGCGCGCCGAAGCGCTCGATCAACTCCACCTTGGTCACGCCGCAGTCTTCCATCGCGTCGTGCATCAGCGCGGCCATCACGGCCTGGGCGTCGAGCCGCCAATCGGCGCACAAGCCGGCCACGGCAATCGGGTGTGTGATGTAAGGCTGGCCGCTGGCGCGGAACTGGCCCAGGTGGGCTTCGTCGGCGAACTTGTAGGCGTCGCGCACCAGCCGCAAGTCGGCTTTGCCCAGGTAGCTCAGCTTGTCGGTCAGCTCAGCAAAACTGTTGGCCTGCACGCTGGGTTTGGCGCTGGGCGGCGTGCCGCGTTGCAGCAGCGACGCGGGCAACAGTTCGGCAGCCAGAGAACGTAGACCCATGCGGCTAATTTAGCGGCTTTTGCATGCCAGGCTATCGCGCCGGCCCAAACAACAAAGGCGCCCGTGGGCGCCTTTTGCGGGGGTGGCTTGCGCCTGCGTCAGATCGGCACCTTGCGCAGCATTTCAATGCCCACTTCGCCGGCGGCGATTTCGCGCAGGGCAGTGACGCCCGGCTTGTTCTTGGTTTCGATCTTGGGCGCGTGGCCCTGGCTGAGCATGCGCGCACGGTAGGTGGCAGCCAGCACCAGTTGAAAGCGGTTGGGGATCTTGCTCAAGCAATCTTCAACGGTGATGCGGGCCATGTGTGTGCGTCCCTTGCGGGTGCCTGTACTGTGAGGAGTTTTAGAGCAAACCCAGTGCGCCGAACACCTGGGCCTTGTTGCGCAATTGCGCCGCGTACTTGAGGCGCTGCGAGTGGACGACGGTTTTCAAGTCGAAAAGCGCCGTCTCGAACAAGGCGTTGATGATAACAAAGTCGAAGTGCCGGGCCTGCGCCACCTCTACCCGTGCATTGGCCAGGCGTTGTTCGATCACGGCCGGGCCGTCTTCGCCGCGGCGCTGCAGGCGCTGTTTCAGTTCCTGCCAACTCGGCGGCAGGATGAAGATCAGCACCGCGCTGGGGAACAACTTGCGGATCTGCAAGGCGCCTTGCCAGTCGATTTCCAGCACCATGTCGGTGCCGGCGGCCAGTGGCTCGGCAATGGCTTGCTTCGAGGTGCCGTACAGGTGGCCGTGCACCCGCGCCCACTCAACAAAGTCCCCTTGCTGCACCTTGGCCTGGAAGGCCGGCTCGTCGATGAAGTGGTATTCGCGCCCGTCTTGCTCCTGCCCGCGCGGCGCGCGCGTGGTGTGTGAAACGGACACGGCCAGGTGCGAATCGAGTTCCAGCAAGGCGTTCACAAGGCTGGACTTGCCCGCCCCGCTGGGGGCGGCGACGACGTACAGGTTGCCGGGAGCGTGCATCGTTTTGGCCTTGGGCGCTGGGGATGCGGCGGCAGTCTAACAGCGGCCTTGGTGGCCGCCAGCGCGGTGGCGGGCCATGTGGGCTGCGACAGAATGGGGCCGCTACGTCGCCAGCGCCCGCGTCCCAACTCTCGCATGACCACCCTCACCACCCCGCCTGCCGCCGCCGCGCCCACCGATTGGCTGGGCCTGGCCGGCAGCGTGTGCGTGGTCACCGGCGCGGGCAGTGGCATCGGCGCGGCCGTGGCGCAGGGCCTGGCCACGGTGGGTGCGCGCGTGGCGCTGCTCGACGTGAACCTGGCCGCGGCCGAGCAACAGGCCGCTGCCTTGCGCGCACGAGGCCTCGACGCTTTCGCCTTGGCCTGCAACATTGCCGACGAAGCAGCCGTGGCCACCGCCGCGCAGCACGTGCGCGGCGAACTCGGCCCCTGCCAGGTGCTGGTCAACAACGCCGGCATGCTGCGCGCCGCCGCGCTTGATGCAGTGTCGCTGGCCGATTGGAATGCCGTGCTCGCCGTCAACCTCACCGGCTACCTGATCTGCGCACGTGAATTCGGCCGCGACATGCTGGCCGCTGGCCGCGGCAGCATCGTGCACATCGCCTCCATCTCGGGCCTGCACCCGCAAACCCGCAGCGGCGCCTACAGCGCCAGCAAGGCCGGCGTGCTGTTGCTGTCCAAACAGCTCGCGGCGGAGTGGGGAGCGCAGGGCGTGCGCAGCAATGCCATT
>JAYUHT010000339.1:0-12078 GCA_043766725.1 Burkholderiales bacterium
CACCAGGCTGGCGTCGCTGCTGCCCAGGGTGTAGGCGGCCTCGACCAGGTCGCGCCGGGTGTTGCCCACCACCACCGCGATCATCAGCACCAGCTGGAAGACGCTGCCGATGAAGATCACCGCCAGCTTCTGCGCCTCGCCGATGCCGGCCCACAGGATCAGCAGCGGGATGAAGGCGCTGGCCGGCAGGTAGCGGGCGAAGGAGACAAAGGGCTCGAAGCAGGCCTCGACGGGCTTGTAGGCGCCCATCAGCACGCCCAACGGCAGCGCCAGCAAGGCGGCCAGCATAAAGCCGCCCAGCACCCGCCACACCGTCATGGCGATGTCGGCTGCAAAGCCCATCTCGGTGAGCAGCAGCCAGCCGCTCTTGAGCATCATCAGCGGGTTGGCCAGAAAGGTCTTGGACACGAAGCCGCCAAAGGTGGCGAGCGACCAGACCGCGACGAAGACGATGAAGAAGCCAATGCCCAGCGCCACCCGCAGGCGGGGCTCGACGGCGGTGAGCGGCTTCATGCCCTGCGCCCTGCGCTTATTTCAGGAAGCGGGTATCGGCCAACTTGCTCAGGTCAGGGATGGCCTTGATGATGCCGACCTCCAGCAGCAGGTCGGCCGCTTCCTTGCTGAACTGGGCATGCTCGCCGGCAAAGAACTTCAGGTTCGCCTCGCGGTCCTGCCAGCGCAGGTATTTCTGGCTGGCCTCGAAGGCCTCGGCGGTCTGCTTCACATCCGCGCCCATGATCGCGAAGCTCTTTGCAGGCTCGGCCCTGAGCATCGCCACCGCGTCGAAGTAGCCGTCGGCCAGGGCCTTGGCGGCCTTGGGGTTCTCGGCCAAAAACTTCGGCGTGCAGCCGAAGGTGTCCATGATCATCGGGTAGTCGAGCGTCGTGGCAATGATCTTGCCGGCCTCGGGCTTGGCCCGCACCGCGCCCAGGTAGGGCTCGTAGGTCATGGCCGCGTCAATGCCATCGGTGCCGGCGATCATGGCGTTGGCGGCGGCCTGCGGCTCCAGGTTCACGACCTTCACGTCTTTCATGCTCAGGCCATTCTTGCGCAGCATCCAGGCCAGCGTGAAGTACGGCGCCGTGCCGGGCGCGCTGGCCGCCACAGTCTTGCCTTTCAGGTCGCTGATCTTGGTGATGTTCGGCTTGACCACCATGCCATCAGCACCGAAGCTTTTATCCAACTGAAAGATCTGCGTCGTGGCCACGCCGTTGGCGTTCCACACGACCCAGGTTTCCACCGTGGTGGCGGCGCATTGGATGTCACCCGAGGCAATCGCCAGGTGGCGGTCTTTCTGCGGGATCTTCTTGATGCTCACGTCCAGCCCATGCTTCTTGAACAGGCCGGCCTCCTTGGCCAAGGTGAGCGGGGCAAAGCCGGTCCAGCCCGACATGCCGATGACCACGGGCGTTTCTTGCCCAAAGGCCGGGTTGATGAACAAGCCCAGCGTGGCGCTGGCCAGCAAGGCGGCGGTGGGGAATGACGGGGTGAATGACTTCATGCGTGTGACTCCGGAAATTAGCGATGCAAGGCCGGGATGATCGCGCCCGCGCATGCGCAAGCGCTGAGGGTTTCCATCATGCCGGGACGGGCGCGCCGTGTGCCGGCCTGGCCGGGCTACGCCCGATCAGGTGCCCACAGCGCCGGCAGCCCGGGCAGGCCGCGAAACACGGGCGACAACGCACCGCTGGTCACCAGCGCGGTGGCGCGTTCGATGTCGGGCGCGAGGTAACGATCGTGCTCCACCGACGGGCATTGCGCGCGCAGCACGCCATGCGCGGTTTCAAGTGCCGGGCTGCTGTGCAACGGCCGCAAGAATTCGACGCCTTGAGCCGCGGCCAGCAGCTCAATGCCCAGGATGTGCGCGGTGTTGTGGATCATGGCCTGCAAGCGCCGCGCGGCGAACGTGGCCATCGAGACATGGTCTTCCTGGTTGGCAGACGTGGGCAGCGAATCGACACTGGCTGGGTGTGCGAGCGACTTGTTTTCACTGGCCAGCGCCGCGGCCGTGACATGCGCAATCATGAAGCCGCTGTTCAGCCCGGGCTCGCGCGCCAGGAACGGCGGCAAGCGCGACACACCGGCGTCGATCAGCATGGCGATGCGCCGCTCGGCAATCGCACCCACCTCGGCAATCGCCAGGGCCATGGCATCGCACACCAGCGCCACCGGCTCGGCGTGGAAGTTGCCGCCGGAAACCATCTCGCCGGAATCGGCAAACGAATCGGCAAAGACAAGCGGGTTGTCGGTCACCGCGTTGGCCTCGCGCAGCAGCACGCGCGCCGCATGGCGCAGGCTGTCTAGACAAGCGCCCACCACCTGCGGCTGGCAGCGCAGGCTGTACGGGTCTTGCACGCGGTCGTCGCCCTCGGCTAGCGACGGGACGCTCCCGAGTTGGCCGCCCCCCTCGGGGGGCGGACGGCGCTCCGCGCCGGCCTGGGGGCCAGCCAAATGTGAGGCGCGGATGGCGCTGCCGGCGAGCAAGGCGCGGTAGTACTGCGCCACGTCGATCTGCCCGGGCTGGCCGCGCAGGGCGTGGATGCGGGCGTCGAAGGGCCCGTCGCTGCCGCGCGCGGCGTCGACCGTGAGCGCGCCGATCACCAGCGCGGCTTCGAGCACGGGCTCGAAGCTGAACAGCGCGTGCAGCGCCAGAGCGGTGGACACCTGGGTGCCGTTGATCAAGGCCAGGCCTTCCTTGGCTTGCAGCGTGAGCGGCGCGATGCCCGCGGCGGCCAACACGGCTGCCGCGCTCTGGCGTTCGCCGGCGACCAGGAATTCGCCCTCACCGATCAGGGCCAGGCTCATGTGGGCCAGCGGCGCCAGGTCGCCCGACGCGCCCACCGAGCCCTGGCACGGCACAAACGGCACCAGGCCGGCGTTGTGCACCGCGAGCAAGCTGTTGATCACCTCCAGCCGCACGCCGCTGGCGCCACGCGCCAATGAAGCGGCCTTGAGCGCGAGCACCAAACGCACGACTGCAGCGGACAAGGGCGCGCCGACCCCCACGCTGTGCGAGCGGATCAGGTTGAGTTGCAGCGTGGCCAGGTCGGCGGCGCTGATGCGCGTGGACGCCAGCTTGCCAAAGCCAGTGTTGACGCCATACACCGGCACGCTGCCGGCCGCGGCGCGCTGCACCAGAGCGGCGCTGGCGTGGATGGCGGGCAGGGCTTGGGTGTCGAGTTGCAGCGCTTCGCAGGCCGCATGCATGGCCTGCAAGTCATCGAGGGTCAAGGTGCCAGGATGAAGCAGCATCCGCTATTCCTTCGCATACGGGCCGAGGAAACGTTCACCGTTGAAGTGAATCAGGTGCGATGGCGAATCCGCCACCCAGACTTCGGTCTCCCAGGCAATGGCACCAAGATAACGCGCCATGGTCGCGCGATCTGGGAACGCCGTGACGTAGACCAAGCCAGCCTTCGAAGCCGCGAACTGGCTGGCGAGCTCAGCGTGCCGCTTGCCGTCGACGGGCCCGTGGCTTGTCACGGCTTCGATCAGCAGCAACCAGTTTCTGGCAGCAAAGTGAAGGGCAACGTCAGGCATCTTGCCGTGTGCGTCAACGTCCACGCCGATGGCAGTAGCAGTGCCTCGTTGAAGTAACCCCACTTTTCACCCGTGTCACCCAGATAGACGAGAGCGCTACCTGGTGCAAATCTCGGCGCGAAGTCTTCGACAATGGCGCGAATCAGCTCGCTGTGGCGCCCAGGACTAAGGTTGACCACGGCACCTGGCCTGATGGCGACAGACAGCTTGACCTGGTTGCGATCATTCGCGTACTTCGCGGCCAGCGAACCGTTGCTTGCCAGAAACGCAGCCAGCCGTTCGCGCCACTCGGCATGCCCAAAATGGCGCAACAGCACATGCGCATCGGGGGTCACTTGATAGACCGCCTTCGGGCTATTGACGGCACGCTTCGGCTCGTCGGGGTTGTACGCGGCAATTCCGGCTGCGACGAACTGATGCATCGTCTGGCGCCTGAAGGTCTCGCGCGTGTTCGGCGCGTATTCCTTTGCGTAGTGTCGGCGCGCCCAATCCATGATTGGCGTGATGCCAACGAGCGGCGCACTTGCGTCCTTCCAAGCTTTCTCAGGTGTCAGATTTAGCAGCGCCAACAAGCACAGCGCCGAGCGTTCGTTGAGCTGGGCCCGCGGCAAGCCAAGTGCTTTCAATGCCATAACTACCTCGTTGATACGACGCTGCGCCCGAGTCGTCATTTCAAAGCAATGCCCAGTTGGGCGTCAATTTCAGCCTGACCAGGTTCTCGCCCCAAAGTCTTGGACCATGCGCCCAGCTGACACAAGGCGTAGCGGGAGGGGTATTTCATCAGTTTGAGGTCGGTCGCGTTGACCTGTGTGTGGCCGTTAAAGCGACGAAACGCCTCATCGACGGCAGTGGAGTTCAGGAACACGGCCAAACCTCTGGCCAACACTTCGTCGAGCCCACGGCGATCTTGATGAAAGACGTTCAAGTGATTTTCGAAGCCCAATTTCTCGGCGCCGTTGAACCGGCCGGGCTCGACCACATTGGCCACTACTCGGCGTCGTTCCTCCTTCGAGGAAAAACGCCTCACCACGCAGTAGTACCCGTTCGGATACAGCCACTTTTCAGACTCTTCATTGACCGCGATCGCGTTGGCCTTCTTGAAATCCACTATAGGCCAGCGCAACCCGTCCTTGTCGAAGTGGCCGGGATACAGCAAGGGCGCCGTGCCAGAGTTTGGCAGTGCGCGCAAGTGCGGCGCCAATCGAAAATCGACCACGGGACCGGTGGAAACCTGCACACCCACATCGGCCAGACTGCAGCGCACTTCATTCAGATTCTCTAGTGCGCCACGCTCAGCAGTTCTGGGAACATGAATGAAGCGCTCGCCGTCATCCGGAAAAACGATTCGCTCAAAGGCATGACGATGCGATGCCAGATCATCGAACCGGTCGTCGGTAGACGTCGAAACAACAACATCCTCCTGAACTCTGGCACGCACCAGATGAATGATGACGTTTTCCTGCAGCACGCGGTCGTCCTTGAAGGCCGTGTTGCGTGAATCAAAGAGATGTAGTCGACGCAAGGCAGCCCGAGTCTGCAGCAGCTCGCGGAACGGGCGGTAGTAAGGGCCATTGCAAAAGCTGCGTGGAATGATCGCGACGAGTTGCCCGCCCGGCTCCATCAACTCCAAAGCCAAAGCAACAAACGCTGAGTAAAGGTTGCCGGTCTCGATGCCGGCCTGACGCAACAACAGCCTGTGCGTCGAGTCACCGTTGATCTTCTTGTACGGCGGATTCAGGATGGCATGCGTAAAGAGTTCGGCCGACTTGAACTGAGTGCGGTTGACAGCCTCTTCGATGAAGTCGCCACCGGTGACCGCGAAGCTGCATGGCCATGTTGTGGCGGCCTGCGCCAACGTGCCAATCAAGTCGTCATGAATGCTGGCGTCTTGCTCAAATGCCTCAATCCTCAAACTGCGCAGGCCCATGGTGGCAGCTTGCTCCACGAACGCGACCCCGAGCGAGCCGATGCCGGCACCGGCATCCAGCAAGCGAGCGTTGCAATCCGGCGCAGGTGAAAACAGACTGGCCATGAAGCGCGCCGTGCTGGCCGGCGTGAAGAATTGACCCAGGGCGGACTTGCGGCTGGCTGCCGTACGCCCGGCGACTGATCGACGTGTCTCTTCAAGGGTGATCAACACAGGGCAGTCCCAAGTGGCAGTCTCCGATTGCTGCGTGCATTGTCTCAAGCCCCCAGCATCGGTAAATTCAACCCCTGCTCGCGCGCGCAGGCCACGGCTTCGGGATAGCCCGCGTCGGCATGCCGCATCACGCCCGTGGCCGGGTCGTTCCACAGCACACGCTCGATGCGCTTTGCCGCAGCATCGGTGCCGTCGCACACCACCACCATGCCGGCGTGCTGCGAGTAGCCCATGCCCACGCCACCACCGTGGTGCAGGCTCACCCAAGTGGCACCGCTGGCGGTGTTGAGCAAGGCGTTGAGCAGCGGCCAGTCGCTCACCGCGTCGCTGCCATCGAGCATGCTCTCGGTTTCGCGGTTGGGGCTGGCCACCGAGCCTGAATCGAGGTGGTCACGGCCGATCACGATCGGCGCCTTGAGCTCGCCGCTCTTCACCATCGCGTTGAACGCCAGGCCCGCGCGGTGGCGCTCGCCCAGGCCGATCCAGCAGATGCGCGCGGGCAGGCCCTGGAAGGCGATGCGCTCGGCGGCCATGTTGAGCCAGCGGTGCAGATGGGCGTCTTGCGGGAACAACTCTTTCATCTTCGCGTCGGTCTTGAAGATGTCTTGCGGATCGCCTGACAGGGCGACCCAGCGAAACGGCCCCTTGCCGCGGCAAAACAGCGGGCGAATGTAGGCCGGTACGAAGCCAGGGAAGGCGAAGGCGTCGGCCACGCCGGCATCGAAGGCCACCTGGCGGATGTTGTTGCCGTAGTCCACCGTGGGCACGCCCTGGGCCTGGAAGGCCAGCATGGCACGCACATGCGCCACGCAGCTTTGCGCGGCGGCGCTGCGCAACTCGGCATGCTCGGCCGCATCGGCCTGCGCTTGCTGCCAGCGTGCCACGCTCCAGCCCACCGGCAGGTAACCGTTGATGAGATCGTGGGCCGAGGTCTGGTCGGTCACCAGGTCGGTCTTGACACCACGTTGGATGAGCTCGGGCAGCACTTCAGCGGCATTGCCCAGCAGGCCCACCGACACCGCGCGCCCGGCTGCGGTGTGGCGCTGGATGCGCGCCAGCGCATCGTCAAGATCGCTGGCTTGCTCGTCGAGGTAGCGCGAGCGCAGGCGAAAGTCGAGGCGCGTTTGCTGGCACTCGATGTTGAGCGAACAAAAGCCCGCGAAGCTGGCCGCCAGCGGCTGGGCACCGCCCATGCCACCCAAGCCGGCGGTTAATATCCACTTGCTGGTGGCGCCGCCATGCGCCCGAGCGCCGGGCCGCCCCAAGCCGGGCGCAGCCCCCTCGGCGGGCCGTTCACCGTACCCCGTGAACGAGGGGTGTCCAGGAAAATGCTGCCGTGCGGCTTCAACGAACGTTTCGTAAGTGCCTTGGATGATGCCCTGGCTGCCGATGTAGATCCAGCTGCCCGCCGTCATCTGGCCATACATCATCAGGCCCTTGCGGTCGAGCTCGTTGAAGTGTTCCCAGGTGGCCCACTTGGGCACCAGGTTCGAGTTGGCCAGCAGCACGCGCGGTGCATCGACATGCGTGCGAAATACGCCCACGGGCTTGCCGCTCTGTATGAGCAAGGTTTCATCTGCGCGCAGTTCACGCAGTGCATGCAAGATGGCGTCGAAGCAAGCCCAGTTGCGCGCGGCCTTGCCGATGCCGCCGTACACCACCAGCGCGGCCGGGTTCTCGGCAACCTCGGGGTCGAGATTGTTTTGCAACATTCTGTAAGCGGCCTCAATCTGCCAGTTATGACATGACAATGCATCGCCAACCGGGCTTTTGACGATTCGCGGCCGTGCGGCGAGTTGTCCTGTTGAAAGATCGGTCATGTGTCACTCCTGGCCAACAAGTTGTCGGCTCAAGCTCAATGTACTTGTCTAGACAATGAGGCGCAAGTAGCATCACCCCATGGCAGTTTCTCACCCGTACGAGCGCGTCAAGCTGTTCCTGAAAAAGGGCCTTGAAAGAGGCCGTTGGCCGCCGGGCAAGCTGATGCCATCCGAGGCTGAACTGGTGCATCAATTCAGCGTCAGCCGCATGACGGTGAACCGCGCCATCCGCGACCTGCAAAACGAAGGCCTGGTGAATCGCACACAGGGGCTGGGCACCTTCGCTGCGCCGCGGCACAAACTGGCCTCCACTCTGACCATTCGCGACCTGCACGACGAGATCACCGACCGTGGCCGCGCCCACCAGGCCCGCGTGCACCTGGCGCGCGAAGAATCGGCCGGCACCCGCCTGGCAGCGCAGTTGGGCCTGGCCAAGGGCGACACGGTCTTCCACACCCTGGTGGTGCACTTTGAAGACGGCGTGCCGTTGCAGTCGGAAGACCGCTTCGTCAACCCCGCCTTCGCGCCCGACTACCTCGAGGTCGACTTCACCGCCACCACGCCCACCAGTTACTTGCTGAAGGTGGCGCCGTACTGGGAAGCGCAGTACTCGATCGAGGCCAGCCTGCCCACGGCGCAAGAGGCGTTCTTGTTGCGCATCCAGCGCACCGACCCCTGCCTCATCGTCACCCGCCGCACGGCCGCGCGCAACCTGCCCATCACCCTGGCGCGGTTGGTGCATCCCGGCAACCGCTACATTCTGCGCGGTGCGTTCAAGCCTTGACGACCGAATCACGCCGCAACTGATCGAGCAGTACACCCGCGACGGCGCGGTGTGCGTGCGCGGCCTGCTCAACCCCGCGCACATTGCGCGGCTGCGCGAAGGCATCGATGCCAACCTGGCCGCGCCCAGCCTACGCGCCAAGGTGGCCAGCCCCAGCGGCGAGCCCGGCCTGTTCATTGAAGACTTCTGCAACTGGCAGCACAACGCGGCGTACCGCGAGGTGTTGTTCGACAGCGGCCTGGCCGCAGCAGCCGGGGCGCTCACCCAGAGCCGGCGCATCCGCCTGTACCACGACCACATGCTCACCAAGGAGCCCGGCACGCGCCAGCGTACGCCCTGGCACCAGGACCAGCCTTACTACAACATCAGCGGCCAGCAGCAATGCAGCATGTGGATTGCGGTGGATGCGGTGCGGCGCCATTCCACGCTCGAATTCGTGGCCGGCTCGCACCGCGGGCCCTGGCTGATGCCGCGCAGCTTCCTGGACCAGCAGGCCAGGTGGTTCCCCGAAGGCAGCCTGGCTGACCTGCCCGACATCGAAGCACAGCGCGAGCAGCACCGCATCCTGGGCTGGGCGCTGGAGCCGGGCGACGTGGTGTGCTTCCACATGCTGGCCCTGCACGCCGCGGCCGGGGTCGATGGTGATGTGCGCCGGCGCGTGTTTTCGGCGCGCTTCATTGGCGATGATGTGCGCCATGCGCCGCGCGCCTGGACAACATCGCCCGAATTTCCGGGCCTGGTTGATGAGCTGCCCGCGGGCGCCGAAATGGATCACCCCTTGTTCCCCGTGCTGTGGGAAGCCAAAACATGACCCTGCACGTGATTCACGCCGACCACATCGAGCCTACGCCTTGGCGCAATGGCGGCGGCACGGCGCGCACCCTGCTCACCTGGCCGAACGCCGACGCCCTGCGGGTGCATGTGGCGCTGGCTCACATCGGGCGTGATGTGGCGTTTTCAGACTACGCGGGCATGCAGCGCTGGTTCATTTCGCTGGGCGACCAGCCCGTTCTGCTCAAGCACCGCCAGCACCAGGCGGTGCTGAATGTCGACAGTCCACCGTATGAATTCGACGGCGGCGACCCGCCGTATTGCGAGTTGCTTGAAGGCCCGATCGACGATGTCAGCTTCATGGTGCCGCGCGCCCATGGCGCGGCCCGCGCCGTGCGGGCGGAGGAAGAGGCCGAGTTTTCCCAGCCCGGCAGCTGGCGCGGTGCCTACACCATGCAGCCCGCAACGCTGTGGGTCGACAGCCTGCAAGTCGCCAACCTGCCCGCGCACAGCCTGGCCTGGAGTGCCGAGCCGCGCCCCGGCCGTTGGCAACTGCGCAGCGCCTGCGCGCCGCTGCGCGCCTGGTGGCTGCACTATCGTCAGGTCGCCCCCAGGCCGACGAGTACGTCGTCCGCCCCCCGAGGGGGTTGAGCAAAATGGCAGAGCCACATTTGCTCAAGAGCGTGGGCGCATGAAGACCCTGTGGCGCAACGCCCGCCTGTGCACGCTGGCCGGCGCCAGCGGCTGGGGCTTGATCGACGACGCCGCCTTGCTGGTCGACGGCGAGCGCATCGCCTGGCTGGGCGCGCAGTCGCAGTTGCCGGCAGGCCTGGTGGCTGATCAAACACATGACTTGAGCGGCGCCCTGGTCACACCGGGCCTGGTCGATTGCCACACCCATTTGGTCTACGGCGGCCAGCGCGCGAACGAGTTCGAACTGCGCCTGCAAGGGGCGAGTTATGAGGACATCGCCCGCGCCGGCGGCGGCATCCGCGCCACGGTGGCGGCCACGCGCGCGGCCAGCGAGCAAGCCTTGTTCGACCACGCGGCGGCGCGGGCGCGGGCGTTCATGTCTGAGGGTGTGACCACGCTTGAAGTGAAGTCTGGCTACGGTTTGAGCGCTGAACACGAGGCGCGTTGCCTGCGCGTGGCCCGGCGCCTGGGCGCGGAGTTGCGCTTGAGTGTGCGCACCACCGCCCTGCCCGCCCATGCCCTGCCGCCTGAGTTTGCCGGCCGGGCTGACGACTACATCGCCGCGGCCTGCGGCTGGCTGGCCGAGTGGCATGCGCAAGGCCTGGTCGATGCGGTGGATGCGTTTTGCGACACCATCGGCTTCACCCTCGAACAAACGCGGCGCATGTTCACCGCCGCGCAAAAGCTTGGCCTGCCCATCAAGTTGCATGCCGAACAGTTGAGTGACAGCGGCGGCGCACAGTTGGCCGCCAGCTTCCAGGCCCTCTCATGTGACCACCTCGAACACCTGTCAGCCGCTGGCGTGGCCGCCATGCACGCGGCCGGCAGCGTGGCGGTGCTGCTGCCCGGGGCGTTTTACTTTTTGCGCGAAACCAAGCTGCCCCCAGTGCAGGCCTTGCGCGAAGCCGGCGTGCCCATCGCCATTGCCAGCGACCACAACCCGGGCTCATCACCTGGCTTGTCTTTGCTGCTGATGCTGAACATGGCTTGCACGCTGTTTCGCATGACGCCTGAAGAGGCGCTGCGCGGCGTCACCGTCAACGGCGCGCGCGCCTTGGGTTTGCATGACCGCGGCAGCCTGGCCGTGGGGCAACGCGCCGACTTCGCGGTGTACGAGTTGGATCACCCCAACGAGCTGGCTTACTGGTTTGGCCGCCACCCCTGCTTGCGCGTGGTGTGCGGCGGCCTGGAGCGCGGCACGTGAGCCCGATGGCCGCCCCAAGGGCGAACACCGCAGTGAGTCGCACGAAGGTTCACCAGTGACCGAGCCCACGTTTCGGCTGCACCGCGGCCGCACAGCGCTGCTGCTGAGCCTGCCCCATTGCGGCGAAGCCTTGCCTGAATGGTTAGCCCCGCGCCTGGTGCCGCGCGCCGCGCAGGTGGAAGACACCGACTGGCACCTGGCCCGCCTGTACGACTTTGCGCAGGAACTGGGCGCCAGCGTCATCACGCCGGTCTACAGCCGCTACCTGGTTGACCTGAACCGCCCAGCAGACAACCAGCCGATGTACCCGGGCGCCAACAACACCGAGCTGTGCCCCACGCGCTTCTTCAGCGGCGAAAGCCTCTACCTGCCCGGCCAAGAACCCGATGAAGCTGAAGTGCAGCAGCGCGTGCAGCGTTATTGGCAGCCGTATCACGACGCCTTGCGCGTCGAGCTGGCACGTCTGAAACACGAGCATGGCCATGCTGCGCTGTTTGACGGCCACAGCATCAAGTCCAAATTGCCGTGGCTGTTCGAAGGCCGGCTGCCCGACCTGAACCTGGGCACGGCCAACGCTGCCGCCTGCGCGCCCAGCCTGCGCGCCGCGTTAACCGATGTGTTGAGTGGCCAGCACGCTTACACGCACGTGGTGGACGGCCGCTTCAAGGGCGGCCACATCACCCGCCACCACGGCCGCCCGCATGATGGCGTGCACGCCGTGCAGCTCGAAATGTGCTGGCGCTGCTACATGCGCGAAGAGCCGCCCTATACCTGGGACGAGGCGCGCGCGGCGCAGGTACAACCGCTGCTGCGCCAGCTGCTGCAGGCCCTGCTGGCCTGGAAACCTGAATGACCGCAACGCTGTATTGGGCACCCCGAGCCTGGCTGCCTAACGGATGGCATGAGTCGGTGCTGCTGCACGTGGGTGCCGATGGTCTTTGGGCTGGCGTGACGCCCGGCGTGGCCGCACCGCCCCAGGCCACGCTGCTTTCCGGCCCGGTGCTGCCGGGGTTGGTGAATGCCCACAGCCATGCTTTCCAGCGCGCCTTTGCGGGCTTGAGCGAACGGCTTGAACGTGCCCCCAGGCCGGCCGGGCCGGCCGCCCCCCGCGGGGGGCGGAGTAGCG
>JAYUHT010000340.1:0-12073 GCA_043766725.1 Burkholderiales bacterium
GCGGCGTCGCCAGCGCAACTGAAGTGGCGCGCGGCGCCGCCCGTCGCAGCGGGCTGCAACCGGTCGCACGCCATTCTGAGCCTGGCGTGGCTGGGCCCAGAATGGCAAGCCATGCGAGATGCCTTCCGTTTGCTGGCCGCGAGCCTGGTGTGCACCTTGGCGGCAGGCTGCCCACCCGCCTTGGGCCAGACAGAACCCACCCTGCAAGCCACAGCGCTGCTGACCGGCGAACGCATGGCGCTCGACGGGCGGCTAAACCACCCGGCTTGGCAGCGTGCGACGGTGTTCGACCAGTTCATCGAGAAGCTGCCGGTCACCGGCGCCGTGCCGCCGCAGCGAACGCAGGTGCAGGTGCTGTTCGACGAACGCGCCATTTACGTCGGCATTCGGGCCTTCGATTCCGCGCCGCAGCAGGTGCGTGCGCCGCTGGTGCGGCACGATCAAGTTAACCGTACACAAGACTTTGTGGTCGTCTATGTCGACGCCATCGGCAGCCGGCAGTCGGCGCAGTTCTTTCGCATCAATGCGGCCGGCAGCTTGGGCGACGGCATCCACACCGCTGCCGATGACAGCGAAGACTTCGCGCCAGACTTCGACTGGGACGGCGCGGTGGCGCATGACGCGCAGGGCTGGACAGCGGTGCTGCGCCTGCCCTTCGCCAGCTTGCGCTTCGCCCCGGGCGACCAGAACCGCTGGCGCGTCATGGTGGCGCGCCGCCTGCCGCGTGAGAATTTCCACCTCGCCACATCCGTGCTGATCCCGCGCGAAGCCTCCAGCTTCATCGCCAACCTCCAACCCTTGCAAGGCGTGCAGTTGCCCGAGCAGCATGGCTTCCTCACGCTGCGGCCCAGCCTCACCGTGCGGGCCGAACAGGCACGTGCCGCCAACGGCACGCGCAGCCGCGACAACGCCGTGGATGCCAGCCTGGATGTGAAATGGCGACCACGTGCCGAGTTGGTGGTGGATGCCACGGTGAACCCGGACTTCTCGCAAGTGGCGCTCGACGTGCCTCAACTGGCGGGCAACACGCGATTCGCCCTGTCCATCAGCGAGAAGCGTCCCTTCTTTTTTGAGTCGGCTGACCTGCTGCGCACGCCCACTGAAGCCTTCTACACGCGCAGCTTCACCGAGCCACGCGCCGGCCTGCGCGCCACCTGGCGCGGCGCTGAGTTGGCTGGCAGTGCATTCGCGGTCAGCGACAAAGGCGGCGGCTTCGTGCTGCTGCCGGGCGCCTACGGCACGGGCTTTGTTGATCAACCCGGCTCTGACACCTTGGCGCTGCGTGCGCGAGGTGATCTGGGCGCCTGGCAGTTGGGCGGCGTGCTGGCTCAGCGCCACTACGACGCTGGCTTGGGCGACAACACGGTGCTGGGGCCCGACGTGCAATGGCGAATCAACCAGCATTGGCGCGCCCGCGCGCAGTGGTTGCATGCACGCACCACCGCGCTGGGTGTGCCCAGCGGCTTGCAGCGCGGCACCGCGCTGGATGGCGACCGCGTGTTTGTGCGCCTGAACCGCAACACCCCCGACAGCGAAGGCAGCATCACGCTCGACGACATCGGCGAGAACTTCCGCCAAGACACGGGCTTTGTGCCGCAGGCGGGCGTGCGCAAGTTGGCCGTCTTTGAAGCCTGGGCGCTGGCGCGCAACCGCGGCCCGTTCCACGAGCTGTTCGCCAATCTCAACGTCAACCGCACGCAAGAGCGCAGCACCGGGCGCTTGGTCGAGCAACAGCTCTACCCGGGGCTGTGGGCCACGGGTGCCAACAACCTGGAGTGGTGGCTCGAATGGCATGGCCTGGCACAACTGCGGCCCAGCGCGAACGCCCAGGTGCTGCGGCAAAACTACCTGGCCGGCAACGTGGTGTTCACCCCGGCGACCTGGTTTCCGCTGCTCGAGGCACACCTGGACATCGGCCGCCTGGCCGACACGGTGGCGCAGCGCGTGCGTGGCGGTTTGCGCTTCAACACCACCGCGCGGCTGCGGCCGCTGCCGGCGCTTGAACTGGAGCCCACGCTGATCCGCAGCGTGCTGCGCGAGGGCGGCCGCAGCGTGTATGACGAAAGCGCGCTGAACTTGCTGGCGGTGTGGCACCTCGATGCGCGCAGCCACCTGCGCGCCATCGTGCAGCGCACACGGCTGAGCCGGCTGGCCGAGGCGGGGGTGAGCGCGGCGCAGGACGCCGGGCAATCGGCGTCAGTCACCTGGAGCCGGCGTTGGTCAAACGGCAGCGTGCTGTACCTGGGCGCCAGCCACCAACGCCAGGGCGCGACGGCCACCACGCGCGGCACCGAGGCGTTCGTGAAGTGGCAGCTGGATGTAGATGAAGTCAAGGCGCGGCTGCGCGGTGGATCTTGACCGGCTTGCGCACTGGCTTCGGTCAGCGTGACCGGTTGGCGACGCGCTGACTAACCGTTCTGATCAGCCGCAAACCAGCAGTGGATCAGCCGTGAGTCAGCCGCGAGTCAACCGCTGATCACCCGCACCGCCGGGCGCTGCGGTTCGGGCTCGGAATCAAACCGAGCCAGGCCGGTGTAGCAAATGAAGTGGCGGTTGCTGGCGCGGCCGAACAGCGTCATGCCGAGTTTTTCAGCCAGCTCGTAGCCCATTTGCGTGATGCCGTTGCGCGACACGATGATCGGCACGCCCATCTGGGCGGCCTTCATGACCATCTCGCTGGTCAGCCGGCCGGTGGTGTAGAACGCCTTATCGCCGCCGGCCACGCCTTGCATCCACATCCAGCCGGCAATGGTGTCGATGGCGTTGTGCCGCCCGACGTCTTCCACATGCCTGAGCAGTTCACTGCCACGGAACAAGGCGCAACCATGCACCGAGCCGGCCTTGCGATAGGTGGTGTCTTGCTGGCGCAGCACTTCAAGCATGTCGCGCAAGGTGCCCTGGCGGATGCGCGCCGCCTGTGCCGACGGCAGCTTGATGCCACCCAGGTGCGACATCATGTCGCCGAACACCGTGCCCTGGCCGCAACCGGTGGTGACCACCCGCTTGGCCGTGCGCGCTTCGAAGTCCTCAATGCCGTGCCGCGTTTTCACGGCGGCGGCATGCACCTCCCAATCGACTGTGATGGAGTGGACTTCCGCCACATCAGCCACCAGGCCCTGGTTGCGCAGATAGCCCAGCACCAACAGCTCGGGCGCGGCGCCCAGGGTCATGAGCGTGACGAGCTCGCGTTTGTCGACAAACACGGTGAGCGCGCGCTCATTGGGAATGTGAATGCTGCGCTGCTGGCCGAATTCGTCAAGCACGCAGACCTCGCGCGTCAGCGGCGCCTGGGCCTGGGTCAGGCGCGGCAGCGTGGTCGGTAAGCTGGGGCTGGGCCCACCTGCCGGCAGCGGCATCAGGGGCTTGGGGGGCATGTCGGGCGGGCTCAGGGCTTTTTCGGCGCAGCGCCTGGGGCCGCCACAGGCGCCGCCGCGGGAGCCGCTGTCGGGGCGGCTGCAGGGCCTGCCGCGGGCACCGCCACGGCAAACGCGCCGGGGTCGGCGCAAGGCGGTGTGGCCACGGCAGGCTTGCCTTCCTTGCCGGCCTTTTTGACTTCACCGAAGTAATGCGCAGCCACTTTATCCATGGACTTGCACAACTGGAAATCAGCCACCTTGTTGCCGTGCGCGGCCTTGGCCCCGGCTTCGGCGGCTGCGGCCTTGGCGGCGTCAGTCGGTGCGGGCAGCTTGGCCAGAGCCAAGGGGCTGCACAGGGCGGCAGCGATGAACAGGGCGGCGTGCTTCATGGCAAGGGCTTCCAACGGGCGATTCAGGATTGTGCTTGCGCCGGGTTGCCAGGCTGGCCGGCCGGCACCGAGCGCTGAGCGGGTATCTTGCCGGCCTTGACATCGTCATACCAAAGCGCGTGGTGTTCGCGGGCCCAGGCTTCATCAACCTGGCCGGTGCGCATGGCTTGGAAGGCGCCCTTCATGCCCAACGTGCCGAGGTAGATGTGGCCCATGAACAAGACCATCATGAGCACGGCCGCGGTGGCATGGATCATGTGGGCGATTTGCATGTCGCCGCGCGTGTAGGCCAGGCCAGGCAAGAGTTTGTCCAGAGTGAGGCCTGAGCTGACCACAAAGAAGCCCAGCACGAACACGCCGCCCCAGAAGATGACCTTCTCGCCGGCATTGAAGCGGTGCGAGGGAATCTCTTCGCCACCCAGCAGGCCACCGCCCTTGACCAGCCAACGCAGATCGCCGGCGCGCGGCAAGTTGTCGCGCACGAAGGTGCAAAACACCACCACCAGCGACACCGCAAACAGCGGCCCGGCAAAGTTATGCGCGGTCTTCAGGGCATAAGTTAACCATCCAAATAAGGTGCCACCCATGATGGGCAAGAGAATGAATTTGCCGAACGCCATGACCAGGCCGGAGACGGCCAACACGACAAAGGCGCCGGCGTTGGACCAATGTGCCGCGCGCTCGAAAGGCGTGAAGCGCTCGATGCGCCGGCCGGTGTCGGCCAGGTGGCCGCCCAATGCACCCTTGCGCCAATAGAACAGCGCAATCGCCAGCGCCACCACGAACAGCAACGCGCCGCCGTAGGGCAGCAACCATTGGTTGCGCACCTGGCGCCAGGCCTCACCGGCATTGGTGAAACGCGAACCCGGGTACTGCGTGAAGCCCTGGATCAGCGTGCCGGCTTCCGGCGCGATGTTGGTGCTGGTGCCCGGTTGGTTGCCCGAGCCGAGCACGCCACGCCAGAACGGCGCGTTGTTGCCGGGCTGGCTCTTGCCGCGCTGGGCGTTGGTTTCATCAGGTTTAGGCTCGGCCGGCGCGACGAAGCCGGCAGGCGGCGCGGCCACCTTGGGTGCATCGGCCGCAGGTGCTGACTGCTGCGCTTGCACCACGGCGGCGCCAAGCAGCAGGCACATGACGCCGCCGCGCAGGGCTTGAAGAACCAGGTTGTGCATGGCGTGGGTTCCCGGGCCTACTTCGCCGCTGGCGTGCGGACGTATTCGTTTTGGGCCTGGGCTCGATTCTTCAACTGCTCCTCCCAGGCCTTGGCGTCACCGGCCTTCCAGCCTGGCGCCATGTAGGCGGCGTTGGCGCCCGTCCAGGGCTTGGCGTCGGTCTTCACCGCCACGGCACCGGCCGTCTGGGTCTTTTCGCCGCAGGCCGTGGCCAACATCGCCAAGGCCAGGGTGGAAGCAAAGCGCATCATGACTTCACCGCCTGGGCCGGCTTGCCGTAGGCCGTGCCCCAGCCCCAGACTTCGCTGCCCTTGCCACGCACCAGCACACGGTTGCGGAAGATGTCGGCCACCACATCGCCATCACCACCCAGCAAGGCCTTGGTGCTGCACATTTCGGCGCAGGCCGGCAACTTGCCTTCGGCCAGGCGGTTGCGGCCGTATTTTTCGTTTTCAGCCGCCGAACCGTTCGCCTCGGGGCCACCGGCGCAGAAGGTGCACTTGTCCATCTTGCCGCGCAAGCCGAAGGTGCCGTTGGTGGGGAATTGCGGCGCGCCAAAGGGGCAGGCGTAGGAGCAGTAGCCGCAGCCGATGCAGGCGTCTTTGTCATGCAGCACCACGCCTTCATCGGTGCGGTAGAAGCAATCCACCGGGCACACGGCCATGCACGGCGCATCACTGCAATGCATGCAGGCCACCGACACGCTTTTTTCGCCCGGCACGCCGTCGTTGAGGGTCACCACGCGCCGGCGGTTCACACCCCAGGGCACATCGTGTTCCGCCTTGCAGGCGGTGACGCAACCGTTGCATTCGATGCAGCGCTCGGCGTCGCAGATGAATTTCATTCGTGCCATATCGTGCTTCCTTATGCGGCCCGTTCGACCTGACAGACGGTCGTCTTGGTTTCTTGCATCATCGTCACGCTGTCGTAGCCGTAGGTCGTGGCCGTGTTGATCGCCTCACCGCGGATGATGGGCATGGCACCCGTTGGGTAGTAGGCCGCCAAATCGACGCCCTGCCAGTGCCCGGAGAAGTGGTAGGGCATGAACGCCGTTTCGCGGTCGACTCGCTCGGTCACCAACGCCTTGACCTTGATGCGCGCGCCCGTGGGGGTGGTGACCCAAACGTCTTCACCGTTGCGGATGCTTCGGTCGTTCGCCGCGGCCGGGTTGATCTCGATGAACATGTTCTGCTGCAGTTCAGCCAGGAAGCGGTTCGAGCGCGTTTCCTCGCCGCCGCCCTCGTACTCGACGAGGCGGCCGCTGGTCAGGATGAGCGGGAACTGTTTGCCGATGTCCTTGTTCTTTTCTTGCAGCGATTTGAACAGCGTGGGCAGTCGCCAGAACGCCTTGCGGTCATCGTGCGACGGGTACTTGGCCACAAGTTCCGGCCGGGTCGAATAGATCGGCTCGCGGTGCTGCGGAATCGGATCGGGGAAGTTCCAGACCACCGCCCGTGCCTTGGCGTTGCCGAAGGGGTGGCAACCGTGGTTCTTCATCGCCACGCGAATGATGGCGCCGGTGGGGTCGGTCTTCCAGTTCTTGCCCTCGGCCGCCTTCTTCTCGGCTTCTGACAATTCGTCCCACCAGCCGAGCTTCTTCAGCAGCAGGTGGTCGAATTCGGGGTAGCCCGTGGTGATGTCAGCGCCCAGGGAGTGCGAGCCATCGCCGGCCAGCAGTGATTGCCCATCGCGCTCGACGCCAAAGTTGGCGCGGAAGTTGCCGCCGCCGTCCATCACGTGTTTCGACGTGTCGTACAGGTTGGAGCTGCCCGGGTGCTTCATTTCCGGCGTGCCGTAGCACGGCCACGGCAGGCCGAAGTAGTCACCGTCGAGCTTGTAGCCCGTCTCCTTGTCGATGCCGCCCTTGGCACGCAGGGTGTTCACGTCAAACACATGCATGTTGCGCATGTGCGCCTTCAGCCGTTCGGGGCTCTGGCCCGTGTAGCCGATGGTCCAGACCGAGCGGTTGATCTCGCGCAGGATGTCTTCAGGCACGGGCTCGTCCATGCCCTTGACCTGCTGCATCTTGTAGTTCTTGACCAGCTCCGTGCCGAAGCCCAGCTTTTGCGCCAGTTGGTACATGATCATGTGATCGGTGCGCGACTCGAACAGCGGCTCCATCACACGCTCGCGCCACTGCAAGGAACGGTTAGACGCCGTGACCGAGCCGGTGGTCTCGAACTGGGTCGTGGCGGGCAGCAGGTAGACCGCGCGGTTCGAGTTGAGGTCTTCGGCCTTGCCCGGCATGGCCGCCATGGCCGCCGTGGCTGACGGGAAGGGGTCGACCACGACCAGCAGGTCGAGCTTGTCCATGGCCCGCTTCATGTCGAGCCCGCGCGTCTGCGAGTTCGGCGCGTGGCCCCAATAGAACAGGCCGCGCAGGTTGCTCTCTTGGTCGATGAGTTCGTTGCGCTCGAGCACGCCGTCGATCCAGCGCGACACCGTGATACCCGGCTTGGTCATCATGCCGGCGGCATAGCGCTTTTTCATCCATTCGAAGTCGACGCCCCAGGCTGCGGCAAAGTGCTTGAAGGAACCTTCGGCGATGCCGTAATAGCCCGGCAACGAATCCGGGTTGGGGCCGACGTCGGTGATGCCTTGCACGTTGTCGTGACCGCGGAAGATGTTCGCGCCCCCGCCGCTGGTGCCGATGTTGCCCAAGGCCAATTGCAGAAGGCACGAGGCGCGCACCATGGCGTTGCCGATGGTGTGCTGGGTGTGGCCGACACACCAGACCAGCGTGCTGGGCCGGTTCTCGGCCATGATCTTGGCCACCTTGAAGCAGGTGGCTTCGTCGACGCCGCAGGCTTCCAGCACCTTGTCGGGCGTCCACTTGGCCAGCACTTCATCGCGCACCTTGTCCATGCCCCAGACACGGTCTTCGAGGTACTTCTTGTCTTCCCAGCCGTTCTTGAACACGTGGTACATCACGCCGAACAGGAACGGAATGTCCGAGCCCGAACGGATGCGGACGTATTCGTCGGCCTTGGCCGCTGTGCGCGTGAAACGTGGGTCGACCACAATCATCTTTGCGCCGGTTTCCTTGGCGTGCAACATGTGCATCAACGACACCGGATGTGCTTCGGCTGCGTTCGAGCCGATGTACATCGCAGCTTTCGTGTTCTGCATGTCGTTGTACGAGTTGGTCATCGCACCGTATCCCCACGTATTCGCCACACCGGCGACAGTAGTGGAGTGGCATATTCGTGCCTGGTGGTCGCAGTTGTTACTGCCCCAGAGGGACATCCACTTTCTGAGCAGGTACCCCTGCTCGTTGTTGTGCTTGCATGAACCCACGACGAAGATGCTGTCCGGGCCGCTTTGCTGGCGCAGATCGAGCATCTTGGCGCTGATTTCTTCGAGCGCCGTGTCCCACGAGATGCGCTGGTACTTGCCGGCCACCAGCTTCATGGGGTACTTCAGGCGGAACTCGCCGTGCGCGTTGTCGCGCACCGCTGCGCCCTTGGCGCAATGCGCGCCCAGGTTGATGGGCGAATCGAACACCGGCTCTTGCCGCACCCAGACGCCGTTTTCAACCACCGCGTCGATCGCGCAGCCCACCGAACAGTGCGTGCACACCGTGCGCTTGACTTCGACCTTGGCGCCAGCGACACCGCCAGCCGGCGCATCGGCCGCGTCGGCCTTGCGCACCAGCGTCAACTGGCTGGCCGCGATGCCGGCGCCAACACCTAAACCGGAGCGGCGCAAGAACTTACGCCGGTCCATCGTGGGGATGGCGCGCCCGACGCCGCGTGCCAGGCTGTCAACGAGCGCGCCGGCAGGCGTTGCCGCCCCTCCTGCACCCGATGACCTTCGAGTTAACAACATGATGTGTGCCTCCTGCGGGTCAGATGCGGGTGGTTTGGTAGTACTGCTTCACGTGTTCGGTGAGGCGGTAGCCGGCCGCGGTGTCGGGCAGCGCCTTGGCGCCCTGCACGCCAGCCACGGCACCCGCCAGCGGGCTGCCGGGCACCAAGGTTGCGGCTGCGGCCAAGGCACCCACGGCGCTTGCCCCTGCCAACATGGTGCGGCGATCTACCGGCTTGCTTGAATCACCCATTGGAAACCTCCTGATTGCTGCGGTGACGCGTTACACGCGCATTCCTCTGGGATTAGATGCACGCATACACAGGGCTGCCATAGCGGTTTGCCCCTAGTGAAACTGTAGTGCTTGCGCAGCGTGCTAATCGACTCGGGCACTGCCGCTAACATCGCGCCCCACACCCACCCTGGCGCCTTCGCTTTGATCATCGGCACCGCAGGTCACATCGACCATGGCAAGACCACCCTGGTCAAGGCGCTCACCGGCATCGACACCGACCGGCTGAAGGAGGAGAAGGCGCGCGGCATCACCATCGACCTGGGCTTTGCGTACCAGGCCGCGGCCGATGGCGAGGTGCTCGGCTTCATCGACGTGCCCGGCCATGAGAAGCTGGTGCGCAACATGCTGGCCGGCGCCACCGGCATCGACCATGTGCTGCTGGTGGTGGCAGCCGATGACGGCCCGATGCCGCAGACCCGCGAGCACCTGGCGATCCTCGACCTGCTCGGCCTGTCGCGCGGCGTGGTGGCGCTGAGCAAGTGCGACCTGGTGACCGAAGCACGCCTGGCCGCGGCCAGCGCCGAAGTGCGCGCGCTGCTGGCCCCCACGGCGCTGGCCGGGGCGACGATTCTGCCGGTGTCGTCGGTCACCGGCGCGGGGCTCGGCGCTCTGCGGCAGCACTTCGCGCAAGCCCAGGCCACGTTGCCGGCGGCGCGTGAACAAGGCCATTTCCGCCTCGCGGTGGATCGCAGTTTTTCGCTGCCGGGGGTGGGCTGCGTCGTCACCGGCACGGCCGTGTCCGGCCAGGTCAGCGTGGGCGACAAGCTGCTGGTCTCGCCCAGCGGCAAGGTGGTGCGCGTGCGCGGCCTGCATGCGCAAAACTGCGCCGCCGAAGTGGGCCACGCCGGCCAGCGCCTGGCCTTGAACCTGGCGGGGATCGACAAGAACGAAGTTGAGCGCGGCGACTGGGTCGTCGCCGAGGCCGCGCACGCGCCCACGCAGCGGCTGGATGCGCGCATTCGCGTGCTGGCCAGCGAAGCGCGGCCGTTGGCGCAGTGGACGCCTGTGCACCTGCACCTTGGCGCGGTGGCGGTGGGCGCGCGCGTGGTGCTGCTCGAAGGTGCGGCCATCGCGCCCGGCGCCAGCGCCTTGGTGCAACTCGAACTTGACCGCCCGATCGGCGCGCTGCGTGGCGACCGCTTCATCCTGCGCGACCAATCGGCCCTGCGCACGTTGGGCGGCGGCAGCGTCATCGACGCCTTCGCGCCGCAGACGCGGCGGCACAAGACGCAGCGCTTGGGCGTGCTGGCGGCGCTCGAAAAATCAACGCCGGCCGATGCGCTGGCTGCGTTGCTGGCGCTGGAGCAACCCAGCGGCGTTGAGCTGGCGCCGTTCATGACGCTGTGGAACCTGCTGCCCGACGCGCAACAGGACGTGCTCGGCGCCGTGCCGCACCGGGCGGTCTTCGCCGGCACCACCAAGCTGGCCTTTGCCGCGGGGCAGCTCGAAAAGTTGACCACCCGCATCAGCGCCACACTGGCGGCCCACCACAAGCGCGCGCCGGACAGCCCCGGCATGACGCTGGAACAGTTGCAGCGTGCCCTCAGCGCCAAGCCCAGCAGCGCCGTGTTCGCGCTGCTGGTGCGTGAGCTGACCAACGCGCGCACGCTGCAGCGCCACGGCCCCTATGTGCAATTGGCGGGGCACGAAACCGCGCTGATTGGCAACGAACAAAAGATCTGGGAGCGCATCAAGCCGTGGCTCGATGAAGGCGGCATCCACCCGCCCAAACTCAGCGAGCTGCTGCTGCGCGACCGCACGCTGCACCGCGACCCCACCGTGCGCCTGCTGCAAAAACTCGCGCGCATGGGCAAGCTGTATGCGGTGGGCGTTGAATACTTTGTGCTGCCGCAGCACCTGTGCGAGCTGGCGGTGCAGGCGCAGGCGCTGGCCGCCAAGGACGAACACCACCGGCTCAACGTCAAGACCTACCGCGAAGCCTGCGGCGTCAGCCGGCACCTTTCAATGCCGCTGGTAGAGTTCTTCGACCAGATCGGTTTCACCAAGCGCGACCTCGAGGGCCGCAAGATCCGCCGCGATGCGCGTGAGATGTTCGGTGGCTAGGTTGCTGTCGCGCGCTGGCAAAGAATCGCATGGAGGAGGATCGTCCCCCGGTGGGGCGTCCGGTCTGCAAAACCGGGTGGGGCTGCTTTGCGGCTCCAGGTGGGTTCGACTCCCACCCTCTTCCGCCGGGGATGGGCTCCCCCCCTACCGGCTTCGCCGGCCCCCTCAGGGGGCGCCGCTAACGGACCGGCAGAGCCGGATCCGCGGCGTCCGCTTGGACGGGCCGCGCTGCGCCGGCCGTTGAGAAAGCGTTCGTTCATCATGGCCGCTGCCGATCTTCGTCCACCGTCTCTAGATGCCCTGCTGGCGCGGCCGGCCTTGCTGGCACTCATCGCGGAACATGGGCGCGCGAGAGCGCTCGCTGTTGGGCGGCAATTGCTTGAGGCCTGGCGTCGCGAGCCAGCTCAGGCGTTTGACATCGCCGCGTTCGAAGCCGAGTGCGTCAAACAGCTGGCTGCACAGGCACGGCCCCACCTGCGGCCCGTGTTCAACCTCACCGGCACGGTGTTGCACACCAACCTGGGCCGCGCGCCGTTGCCGCAAGAAGCCATCGACGCCGTCACGGCCGTGATGCATCAGCCCGCCAACCTGGAGTACGACCTGGCCAGCGGCGCGCGCGGCGACCGCGACGACCACATCGAAGGCCTGCTGCGCGAACTCACCGGCGCGCCGGCCGCCACGGCGGTGAACAACAACGCCGCCGCGGTGCTGCTGGTGCTGGCGGCGCTGGCCACGAAGAAGGAGGTGATCGTTTCGCGCGGCGAGCTGGTTGAAATCGGCGGCGCGTTTCGAATCCCCGATGTGATGCGCCAGGCCAATGTCAAGCTGGTCGAGGTGGGCAGCACCAACCGCACGCACCTGTCGGACTATGCCGATGCCGCGGGCGCGAAGACCGGCGTCGTGCTGAAGGGGCACGCGAGCAACTACGCTATCGAAGGATTCACTGCGGCCGTGCCGGAAGCGGACCTCGCAGGCATGTGCCGCGAACGC
>JAYUHT010000341.1:0-4594 GCA_043766725.1 Burkholderiales bacterium
CGGCGATGCGCGCACGGGGGGCTGTGGCCACCGACATCGTGATCCTGGTGGTGGCGGCCGACGACGGCGTGATGCCGCAAACCAAGGAAGCCATCCACCACGCCAAGGCCGCCAACGTGCCCATCGTGGTGGCCATGAACAAGATCGACAAGCCCGAGGCCAACGCCGAGCGGGTGAAGAGCGAACTCGTGGCCGAGCAAGTGGTGCCGGAAGAGTTCGGTGGCGAATCGCCCTTCGTGCCCGTGTCGGCCAAGACCGGGCAGGGCGTTGACGCGCTGCTCGAGCAAGTCCTCTTGCAGGCCGAAGTGCTGGAACTGAGGGCGCCGCGCGAAGCCATGGCCAAGGGCCTGGTCATCGAAGCGCGGCTCGACAAGGGCCGCGGCCCGGTGGCCACGGTG
Organism: Burkholderiales bacterium; assembly: GCA_043766725.1. Lineage (GTDB taxonomy): Bacteria > Pseudomonadota > Gammaproteobacteria > Burkholderiales > Burkholderiaceae_C > Rubrivivax. The sequence goes on from JAYUHT010000341.1 coordinate 399, forward strand.
CTGGTGCAAACCGGCACCTTGAGGCGCGGTGACGTGGTGCTGGCCGGTGCGAGCTATGGCCGCGTGCGCGCCATGCTCGACGAAAACGGCAAGGCCACGGCCGAAGCCGGGCCGTCGATTCCCGTAGAGATTCAAGGCCTGACCGAAGTGCCGCGCGCGGGTGATGAGTTCATGGTGCTGGCCGATGAGCGCCGGGCGCGCGAAATCTCCACCTTCCGCCAAGGCAAGTACCGCGAGGTCACGCTCAACAAGCGCCAGGCCGCCAAGCTCGAAACCATGTTCGACCAGATGGGCCAGGGCGATGTGCAGACCCTGAGCCTGATCATCAAGGCCGACGTGCAAGGCTCGCAAGAGGCGCTGGCCAGCAGCCTGCTCAAGCTCAGCACGCCTGAGGTCAAGGTGCAGGTGGTGCACGCCGCGGTGGGTGGTATCAGCGAGAGCGACGTCAACCTGGCCATCGCGTCCAAGGCGGTGATCATCGGCTTCAACACCCGGGCCGATGCCGGCGCGCGCAAGCTGGCCGAAAACAACGGCGTCGATCTGCGCTACTACACCATCATCTATGACGCGGTCGATGAAGTGAAGGCCGCCATGGCCGGCATGCTGGCGCCCGAGCAGCGCGAGGAAGTCATCGGCACGGCTCAGATTCGCCAGGTCTTCCGCATCTCCAAGGTGGGCGCCATTGCCGGCTGCATGGTCACTGCCGGCGTGATTCGCCGCTCCGCGCGCCTGCGCTTGCTGCGCGACAACGTGGTCGTCTTCACCGGCGAACTCGAAAGCCTGAAGCGGTTCAAGGACGACGCGCGCGAAGTGAAAGAAGGCTTCGAGTGCGGCTTGAACCTGAAGGGCTACAACGAGATCGCAGAAGGCGACCAGCTTGAATTCTTCGAAGTCAAGGAAGTCGCTCGAACGCTCTAGCGGAGTTGCCCTTCCCACTTGCCAACCCCGCCCTCCACAAGACGGCGGGGTTGTTGTTTGAGGCCCCACCATGCGCCATAAGCGAACCATTCCCAACCGCAGTTTCCGCGTCGCTGACCAGATCCAGCGCGACGTGGCCTTGCTCATCCGCGATTTGAAGGATCCTCGCGTGGGCATGGTCACCATCAATGCGGTGGAGGTCACGCCCGACTATGCGCATGCCAAGATTTTTTTCTCGGTATTGGTCAGCGACCCGGCGCAAAGCGAGATCGCGTTGAACGAAGCTGCCGGGTTCTTGCGCAACGGCCTGTTCAAGCGCCTGCAGATCCACACCGTGCCCACGCTGCACTTCCAGTACGACCGCACCACCGAGCGCGCGGCAGAACTCAGTGCCTTGATCAACCGCGCCAACGCGCAGCAGGCCAAGGAATGACCCTGCCCAACAAACCCACCAAGCAAGCGCGCCGCGCCCTGCACGGCGTGCTGGTGCTGAACAAGCCGCTGGGCCTGACCAGCCAGCAGGCGCTGGCCCAGGCCAAACATCTCTATAGAGCGGAAAAGGCCGGCCACACCGGCACGCTCGACCCGCTGGCCAGTGGCGTGCTGCCGCTGTGCTATGGTGCGGCCACCAAGTTCGCGCAGGTCAGCCTGGACGCCGACAAAGCCTACCGCGCCACCTTGCGCCTGGGCCAGCGCACGGCCAGTGGTGACGCTGAAACGCCAGTGATCGAAGAGCGCCCCGTCATCGTTGACGCTGCCAGCATTGCCGCGGCCTGCGCCGCGTTCACCGGCGCGATCGACCAGGTGCCGCCGATGCATTCGGCGCTCAAGCACGAAGGCCGCGCGCTGTACGAGCTGGCGCGCATGGGCATCGAAGTCGAACGCGAGGCTCGGCACATCCACATCTACGGCATTGACGTGGTGCAACACACCGGCACGCGCCTGGTGCTCGATGTGCGTTGCAGCAAGGGCACCTACATCCGCACGCTGGCTGAAGACATCGGCGAAAAGCTGGGCTGCGGTGCGCACCTCACCGGCCTGCAACGCACGGCCAGCGGGCCGCTCACCCTGGCCCAGGCGCACACGCTGGAAGAACTGGCCGATATGACGGAGGCCCAGCGTGATGCGCTGCTGCTCGGTGCTGACCACCTCGTCAGCCCGTGGCCACGGGTGGAGTTGGCGGCTGATGAAGCCGGCCGCTTTCTCACCGGCCTGCGCCGGCGCATCAGCTTGCCCGATGAGCCTGCCGTGCGCGTCTATGGCCCCGATCAAGCTTTCTTGGGCAGCGCCCGAATCCTCGCCGGCGAGCTGATTTCCACGCGCCTGCTCAGCCCGATTGAAGTTGCAGCCCTGAGTGCTGCTTGAAAAGCTAAAACATGAACACGCAAATCCGCAACATCGCCATCATCGCCCACGTCGACCACGGCAAGACCACGCTGGTCGACCAGATGCTGCGCCAAAGCGGCACCTTCCGCGAAAACGAAAAGGTGGCCGAGCGCGTGATGGACAGCAACGATCTCGAACGCGAGCGCGGCATCACCATCCTGGCCAAGAACTGCGCCGTGCGCTGGAAGGGCACGCACGTCAACATCGTCGACACCCCCGGCCATGCCGACTTCGGCGGTGAGGTTGAGCGCGTGCTGTCGATGGTGGACAGCGTGCTGCTGCTGGTCGATGCGGTGGAAGGCCCGATGCCGCAAACGCGCTTCGTCACCAAGAAGGCGCTGGCGCTTGGGCTGAAGCCGATCGTGGTGGTGAACAAGGTGGATCGGCCCGGCTCGCGCGTCGACTACGTCATCAATGCAACGTTTGACTTGTTCGACAAGCTCGGCGCCACCGAGGCCCAGCTCGACTTCCCGGTGATCTTCGCCTCGGGCCTGAACGGCTGGGCGACGCTTGAGTCGGGCGTGGTGGGCACTGACCTGGCGCCGCTGTTCGACGCCATCCTCGAACATGTGCCGCCGCACGAAGGCAGCGAAACCGAGCCGCTGCAGTTGCAGATCTGCTCACTTGACTATTCAACCTATGTGGGCCGCATCGGCATCGGCCGCATCCACAGCGGCATCCTCAAGCCGGGCATGGACGTGGCCGTGTATGAGGGCCCCGACAGCACGCCGCGCAAGTCACGCGTCACCCAAGTGCTCAAGTTCGAAGGCCTGGAACGCAAGCCGGCTGAAACCGCCGGGCCGGGTGACATCGTGCTGATCAGTGGTGTGGAAGGCGTGGGCATCGGCGTTACGCTCACCAGCCTGGAAGACCCGCGCGTGCTGCCCATGCTGACCATCGACGAGCCCACGCTGACCATGAATTTCTGCGTCAACAACAGCCCCCTGGCCGGGCGCGAAGGCAAGTTCGTCACCAGCCGCCAGGTGCGCGACCGGCTGGATCGTGAGCTACAAAGCAACGTGGCGCTGCGTGTGACTGACACCGACGAGGACGGCATCTTCGAAGTCGCCGGCCGCGGCGAGCTTCACCTCACCATCCTGCTGGAAAACATGCGTCGCGAAGGCTACGAGCTGGCCGTGAGCCGCCCACGCGTGGTGCTGCACGACGTGGGTGGCGAGAAGCACGAGCCGCTCGAAATGCTCACGGTGGATGTGGAAGACGCACACCAGGGTGGCGTGATGCAGGAACTCGGCCTGCGCAAGGGCGAGCTGCAAGACATGCAGCCCGATGGCCGCGGCCGCGTGCGGCTGGAATACCGCATTCCGGCGCGCGGGCTGATCGGTTTCCAGGGCGAGTTCCTCAATCTCACCCGCGGCACGGGGTTGATGAGCCACATCTTCGACAGTTACGAGGCCTACAAGGGCGACATCGGCGGGCGCAAGAACGGCGTGCTGATCAGCCAGGACGACGGCGAGATCGTCACCTATGCGCTGGGCAAGTTGGACGACCGTGGCCGCATGTTCGTCAAGCCCGGCGACCCGGTTTATGAAGGCATGATCGTGGGCATTCACAGCCGCGACAACGACCTGGTGGTGAATGCGGTGCGCGCCAAGCAGCTCACCAACTTCCGCGTCAGCGGCAAGGAAGACGCGATCAAGATCACGCCGCCAATTCAGCTCACGCTGGAGTACGCGGTGGACTTCATTGCTGATGATGAGCTGGTGGAGATCACGCCCAAGAGCATTCGGCTGCGCAAAAGGTACCTGAAGGAACATGACCGCAAGCGTGCATCACGCGAAGCGTGATGCACGCGCCGCCTTGCGATCGCTGCGCGCTCGCAAGGCTTGCGGTCACTCTTTAGCGTGAGCTCCCCCGGTCTTGCAGACCGCGGC
>JAYUHT010000342.1:0-4585 GCA_043766725.1 Burkholderiales bacterium
TTCTCAAGCACCCCCACCACCAGGCCGCCGATGACCGCGCCCCAGGGGTTGTCGATGCCGCCGAGCAGCGCGCCGGCAAAGCCGTAGAGCAAGATGCCCAGCATGAGGTTGGGGTCGAGAAAGACGATCGGCGCCACCATCATGCCGGCCACCGCGCCGATGGCCGCGGCCAGGCCCCAGCCCAGGCCCAGCATCCAGCTCACCCGGATGCCCACCAGGCGCGCCGACTCGGGGTTCTGCGCCGCCGCGCGCATCGCCAGGCCCACCGAGGTGTAGCGGAAGAAACTGAACAAGGCCCCCAGCACCACCAACAGAACACCGGCGGAGCCCACTTGGTGCGCCGAAAAATACTTGCCGGCGTAGGCCGCGTCTTTGGGGAACGGGCTGGCAAAGGCCTTGACCGTGTGATCGAACAACCAACCAGACAAGGCATTGAAGATCAGCAGCAGGCCGATGAAGACAATGACGTTGGTCAGCACCGGCGCCTTCTCGATTGGCCGCAGCACCACGCGTTGAATCAACAAGCCACCGGCAAACGACAGCGCCACGGTGAAGAAGAACGCGCCCCAATAAGGCCAGCCGGCTTGCATCAGCGCCCAGGCCACGAAGGTGGAGAAGGTGGCCATTTCGCCCTGGGCGAAATTGATGTGGTGCGTGGCTTGGTAGATCATCACCAGCGCCAGGGCCACCGAGCCGTAGATGCAGCCGTTGGCCAGGCCGGAGAACAGTTGGTGCAAGAAGGCTTCCATACCGTCGCAGGCTCCTAGTACCCGAGGTAAGTGCGGCGCACCGACTCGTCGCGCTTGATCACATCCGCCGGCCCGTGCAGCGCGACGCGGCCGGTTTCCAGCAAGTAGGCGTGGTGCGCCAGGTCGAGCGCCAGGTTGGCGTTTTGCTCCACCAGCAACATGGTCACGCCGTCTTCGGCGTTGATCTTGCGCATGATCTGGAAGATCTCGGCCACGATCAGCGGCGCCAGGCCGAACGAGGGTTCATCGAGCAGCAGCAGCTTGGGCCGCAGCATCAGCGCGCGGCTGATGGCCAGCATTTGCTGCTCGCCGCCTGACAGCGTGCCGGCCTGCTGGTGGCGGCGTTGGCCCAGGATGGGAAAGCGCACGAAAGCTTTGTCCATGTCTTGCGCCAACTCGGCCTTGTTGCGCCGCGTGTACGCGCCCAGCCGCAGGTTTTCTTCCACGCTGAGCGCCGTGAACGTGCCGCGGCCATCGGGCACCTGGGCCACGCCCAGGCGCACAACGCTTTCGGTGGCCAGGCCGTTGATGGGTTTGCCTTCGAGCGTGATGCTGCCGCTGGTGCGCACCACCTGGCACAGCGCGCGCAGCGTGGTGGTCTTGCCCGCGCCGTTGGCGCCGAGGATGGTGGTGATTTGCCCGGCTTGCAGCGCGAAATCGACATCGAACAAGACCTGCGTGGCGCCATAAAAGGCGCACAGCTTGCTCACCTTCAGCATTTCAGACATTGGCAGGCGCCCCCAGGTAGGCGGCAATCACATCGGGGTGGTTCTGGATGTGCGCGGGCGTGCCTTCGGCAATCTTGCGGCCGAAGTTCAAGGCCACGATGTGGTCTGACACGCCCATCACCAGACTCATGTGGTGTTCGACCAGCAGCACGGTGATGTTCATGCGGTCGCGCACATCGCGGATCAAGCGGCTCAGCTCACCCAGCTCTTCGTGGTTCAGGCCGGCAGCGGGTTCATCGAGCATCAACAGCTTGGGCTCGGCGGCCAAGGCGCGCGCCAACTCCACGCGCTTTTGCGTGCCGAAGGGCAGGTCGCCCACCGGGCGGTGGCGGTGCGGCGTGAGGCCCAGGTAGTCCATGATTTTTTCGGCGCCTTCGCGCAGGCGCTGCTCTTCGGCGCGCACGCTGGCCAGGCGCAAGGCGCTGGCCGCGAAGCCGGCGCTGGAGCGGCAATGTGCGCCGACCATGACGTTGTCGGCCACCGGCATGCTGCGGAACATGGCCAGGTTCTGGAAGGTGCGGCCCATGCCCAACCCGGCAATCTTGTGCGTGGGTGTGGCGGTGATGGAGCGGCCTTCGAAGTGGATGTCGCCGGCCTGGTACTGGTACAGGCGGCTCATGCAATTGAACAGCGTGGTCTTGCCGGCGCCGTTGGGGCCGATCAGGCCGCAGATTTGGCCGCGGGCCACGTCGAAGCTCACGCTGTCGAGCGCCACGATGCCACCAAAACGAACGGTCACGCCTTGCACGCTGAGCAAGGCCGTGGTGGGGGCGGTCATGTGGGCATGGGTGGGTTGGTTGTTTTATGCGGCAGCAGGCCAGTAGGCCGCGGTTATAGGGGCGCCGGCCCAGCCTGGCAATGGGAGCTTGCCAGGGCCGCGACTCGGGGTGGCCACCGCTTGACGGCGCGGCCCAAAGCGCCGACATTGCGCGCCTTGCCCGTTTAAGTAACCCATTCGACCAGGAGGCTGCCATGCACCAAGACGCCCTTCACCCACGGTCGGGTTGCGCGCGCCTGCCGCATTGACCCCGCGGGCGGCCATGCCGCCCCTGGCGCCCACTGGCGCCGCCACCCCGGCCTGTTGAACCTTCTGTTGCCCGGCATCGGCATGCCTGGCTTTGGCCACTGCGTTCATGCAGTGGCGCTTCAACATGCCCACCTCAAATGATCGACTCCACCTGCTTCGGCGCGTTGCAACGCATCGGCCTGAAGCCTTCACTGATCCAAACCGCCCTGCTCGCCGCACGCTTTGATGGCGCCGAGCAGCTTGTACGAATCTCCCGCGTTGAACGCGACCAGCTTGCCGTGCACGACGGCCAAACAGAACACGCGGCCCGGGCCTTGCCCGCCTTGCTAACCCGGTTGCTTGACCAAGGTGACAGCCTGGCCGTGGGCGACTGGGTACTGGCCTGGCGCAACACGCTGGGCGAGACCTGGGTGCACGAGCGCTTGCCGCCGCTCACGCAACTGGCGCGCCGCTTGCACGACGGGCGCGAAAAGGTCACCCGCGTGGCCATCGTCAACAACGTTGACACCGCGGTGCTGACCATGGGCGCCGATCTCGACTTCAACCCGCGCCGCCTGCAGCGCTACCTGGCGCTGGCCCACATCAGCGGCGTGGCAGCTGTGGTGGTGCTGACCAAGGCCGACCTGTGCACCGACCTGGCGGCGCGCCAGCGTGAACTGGCCGCCACCTTGCCTGCCGGCGTGCCGTGCGTGGCCGTGAATGCCTTGCATGACAGCGCGCGTGCGGCGCTCGAACCCTGGTTGGCCGCGGGGCAGACGCTGGTGCTGTTGGGCTCCAGCGGCGCGGGCAAGAGCACGCTGACCAACACCTTGCTCGGTGCTGCCGTGCAACTCACCGGTGAAGCCCGCCGCGGCGACGGTCGCGGGCGCCACACCACCACGGCGCGTTCGCTGCACGTCACGCCGCAGGGCGCCTGCATCATCGATACGCCTGGCCTGCGCACCTTGCGGTTAGATGCCGATGAAGCCGCGCTGGACGAGGTGTTCGATGACATCGGCGCGCTGAGCCAGCATTGCCGCTACCGCGATTGCCGCCATGGCGACGAGCCCGGCTGCGCCGTGCGCGAAGGCGTGAGCGCGGAGCGGCTGCGCAGCTACCACAAGCTGCGGCGCGAGGCCGGGCGCGACACCCTGAGCCTGCGCCAGCGCCAGGACCGGCTGGCGTTGTGGAAGTCGCGGGCGCGCCATTCGCGCCTGCGCATGGCGGCCAAACGTGGGTGAAAGTGGGGATGACGGGCCGTGTCACGAGTCGCGCCACTCAAGCTTTTCGTAAGGCCACTCGGGAAACCCCCTACAATGCGTCAACAGCCATGCCGGAGACCGTTCTTTCAAGGTCCCCGTTCCAGGCGCCGGTGCAGCCTCTTGCTCCATCTGCGTGCCAGGTCCGAACTCCCCTCGTTCAAGACTTCCCTCGGTGTGATCTGTCCGCGCATTTGCTGCGGCGAGTGCGTTCTTTTGCCTAAACGATTCACCGAAAGGAATCTTCTATGACCGCTACCACCACCCAGACCGGCACCGTCAAATGGTTTGACGACGGCAAGGGCTTCGGCTTCATCACGCCCGAAGCCGGCGGCAAGGACTTGTTCGCTCACTTCAGCGAAATCAAGACCGGCGACGGCTTCAAGAGCCTGCAAGAAAACCAGCGCGTGGAATTTGAAGTCAAGCAAGGCCCCAAGGGCCTGCAGGCTGCCAACATCCGCGCCCTGTAAAACCTAAGCCAGCCGCCTGGCTGGGTGACACGGCCACTTGCCTTTGGGTACGTGGCCGTTTTTCATGGGCGGCGCGTAAAGTGCCTCATCTTCTTCAACCGCTTAAAGCCAGCGCAACATGATCGACCAACTGTTTCCTTCCGGGCCCGGCCACTTCCTGGCCGGTGGCTTGCTCATCGGCGTGGCCGTGGCCCTGCTGTTCGTGCTCACCGGCCGTATCGGCGGCATGAGCAGCGTGTTCACCAGCACCTGGTCGTGGTGGGTGCAGCGGCCCTACTTCCAGCAACAGCGCTTCACCAGCAGCCGCAATTGGCGCGCGGTGTATGCGCTGGGCCTGGCGCTGGGTGCGGCGCTGTGGTGGGCGCTGCTCGGG
>JAYUHT010000343.1:0-12039 GCA_043766725.1 Burkholderiales bacterium
CCACTCGCTGATCAAGGCCAAGTTGAAGGAAACCAGCGCGCCACTGGCCGGCGAGATGAGCGGCCACATCTTCTTCGGCGAGCGCTGGTATGGCTTTGATGACGCCACCTACACGGCCGCGCGCATGCTCGAAATTCTGTCGCGCAGCGCCGACCCCAGCGCCGTGCTCAACGCCTTGCCCACCAGCTTCAGCACGCCCGAACTCAACGTGCCTTGCGCCGAGGGCGAGCCCAATGAAGTGGTGCGCCAGTTGTTGGCCAATGCAAAATTCCCGCATGCGCTGGAGGTGATCACCATCGACGGCCTGCGCGTCGAATACGAAGACGGTTTCGGCCTGGTGCGCGCGTCCAACACCACGCCGGTGCTGGTGCTGCGGTTTGAAGGCCACACGCCCGAAGCGTTGAAGCGCATCGAGGCCGAAATGATGGCCGCGCTGCGCCAGGTCAAGCCCGACGCGAAAGTGGCCGCCGCCGCGCATTGAACCTGGCCGCGCGCAGCATGGCCATGCTGGCGCGCCAGGTCTATTCCGCCGCCCTGTGGCTGCTCACGCCCTGGGTGCTGGCGCGCTACTGGTGGCGCGGCCGGCGCGAGCCGCTGTACCGGCAGAGTCTGATGCGGCGCCTGGGCTGGTACCAGCGCGCGGCGCAGCCGGTGGATGTGTGGCTGCATGCGGTCTCACTGGGTGAGACGCTGGCCGTGGCGCCGTTGCTCAGCGAGCTTCGTGCGCAGTACCCGGGTCTGCGCCTGTTGCTCACCCATGGCACGGCCACCGGGCGCGAGGCCGGGGCCAAACTGCTGGCTGCACCGGATCAACAAGATTGGTTGCCCATCGACACGCCGGGCGCCGTGCGGCGCTTCCTGGCGCACTATCGGCCGCGTGTGGGCGTGGTGATGGAAACCGAAGTCTGGCCCAACCTGCTGCACCAGGCGCGCCGGCGCGGCCTGCCCATGGTGCTGGCCAATGCGCGCCTGAGTGAACGCAGCCTGGCCAAAGGCCAACGCCTGCCTGCCTTGATGCGCCCGGCGTTGGCCGCGTTCACGTTGGTGTTGGCCCAGACCGAGGCTGACCGCGAGCGCTTGCTGCAAGGCGGCGCCGCGCACGCCAGCGTGATGGGCAACCTGAAGTTCGACATCACCCCGGCCACCCGCGCCGTGGCGCGCGGCGTGCAGTGGCGCCAGGCGCTGGCCCGGCCGGTGGTGCTGGCCGCCGTCACGCGCGAGGGCGAGGAACAAACGTTGTTCCAAGCCTGGGCGGCACTGCCTGGCCAGCGCCCGCTGCTGGTGGTGGTGCCGCGCCACCCGCAACGTTTTGATGAGGTGCTGGCGCTGGCCACCAGCGCCGGCTTGAGCGTGCGCCGGCGCAGCAGCTGGACGGACCAGCCGCCCGAGCAGGCCGCCACGGCCGATGTCTGGCTGGGTGACTCGCTGGGCGAAATGGCCACCTACTACGGCCTGGCCGACGTTGCCTTGCTCGGCGGCAGTTTCGCGCCGCTGGGCGGGCAGAACCTGATTGAAGCCGCGGCCTGTGGCTGCCCCTTGGTGATGGGCCCGCACACCTTCAACTTCGCGCAAGCGGCGCTGATGTCACTGCAGGCCGGCGCCTCGGTTCGCGTGGCCAGCTTGGATGAAGGCGTGCGCCGCGCGCTGGCCCTGGCCAGCGACCAGCAGCGTAACCGCTGGGTGCAGCGGGCACTGGCCTTTGCCACGGCGCACCGCGGCGCCGCGCAACGCATGGCCGGGTCGATCCTGGCGCTGCTGGGCGCACCAGCGTAGGTTCAGCCGCGCAATAGATCCAGCGGCCGCAGCGCCTGCGTGCCCGGCAGCACGTCGCTCAACAACGCGGCGCGCGGCACGCCCAGGTGCTGGTCGAGCACGTTCAGCCACACCGCGCGCAGGTCGGTGGTGATGCGCAAGTCGCGGCCTTCGAAGCGCGCCGCCTTGGCCAGGCCGGGCCAGTAGGCCAGCACGCGGCCGCCGCGCACCGCGCCGCCAAGCACAAAGGCCACGCCGCCGCTGCCGTGATCAGTGCCCTGGGTGCCGTTGCCGGCCACTTCGCGGCCGAATTCGCTGGCCACCAGCACCACGGTGCGCGCCCAGGTGCCGTGGGCTTGCAGGCCGTCGCGCAGCGTGGCCAGCAGCGCGTCCAGGCTGCGCAGGTTGTTGGCCAGCGCGCCGTTGGGCGCGGTCTGGTTGGCGTGGCTGTCCCAGCCGCCCATCTCCAGCACGGCCACCTGGCCACCGCCCGGCCGGGCCAGGAACTCGGCGGCCTTGCGCGCCAATTGCAGCAAGCCGTTGCGCCCGCCTTGCGCCGCAGCCATCTCGTTCATGGCCATGCCCGGCTGTTCGCGCAGGCCACGCGCGCGCGCCAGGGCGCGGGCCAGTTCGGCGTCGCCCGCATACAGGCCTTGCAGGCGGGCCAGCAGGTCGGGGGTGGGCTCGGGCAGGGCCGATGGCGCCCAGGTGTCGATCTCGCTGGCGCCGCGCAGCACCAGCGGCACGGCGGTGTTCAGCGCCAAGCCGCGCTGGCCGGTCGCGGCCAGGGCGCGGGCCAGCCAGCCGGTGGTCAATTCATGCGGCTGGGCGCCGCCGGATTCGAGCACTTGCTGGGCGTCGAAGTGCGAACGCTCCTTGTACGGAATGCCCGTGGCGTGCACCACCACCACTTCGCCGCGCTGGTAGCCGGCATGCATTTCAACCAGATGCGGGTGCAGCGCGAACGGCCCTTGCAGCGGCAAGGGCTCAGCGCCGAACTGGGCCAGGCCGGCTCGTACGGCAGCATGGTCGGGGTCGCCGGGCACGGGCGCGGCGGCCAGGCCGTCCATGCCGCCGCGCAGGATCACCAGCACCAGGCGGTTCGGGTTGTCGCGGTTGCCCGCGGCCAGGCTCAGGCCCGGCAGCGCGCCTAAAGCGGCCAGGGCGGTGTGCGTGAAACGGCGGCGAGTGAGCATGGACATGTGGGGCTTCGGGTGTCGTCAACGGCGCTGGAATTCAGGCGCCAACAGCAACAGCGCCAGAGCTTGCGGGCCATCGGCCGCGCGCTCGATGGCGCGCGCCGTTTCGGCGCTCAGGCGCGGGCCCAGGCTGGCTTGCGCCAACGCGCGGGCGTCCACGGTGCGCCCCGTACGTTCGGCCACACGGGTGGCCCATTCCACGCGCTTCCATACGGCGTCAGGCCCCAGCCAGTCTTCGGCGCGGTCGCCCCAGCCCGCCGGTGAGGGCGCGGCGTGCACCCGCTGGCCCAGTGCAGCGGCGCCGCCGTCCGGTGCGCGCACGAAGGTCTGCGTGCCCTGGCTCAGCAGGCGTGCGGTGCTGACCACAAATTCAACCGGCGTCTTCAACTTCACAGCGCCGACCTGCCAGGCCTCGGGCGCCAACACCAGCTCGCGGTACAGCGCGCTCAGGTCACCACCGCTGCTGGTGTAGACGCGTGCCAGCCGCTGCACCAGCGCGGGCGGCGGCGCATCGGCCACGAAATGACGCACCAGTTTGGTGGCGATGAACTGCGCTGTGCTGGGGTGCAGCGCCAGGTCGTGCACGGCCGCATCGAGCGCCTGCTCGCCGGCCGGGTAGGCCTTGCCCAAGATCGTCTTTGGGCCGGGCTCGTGCCAGGCCGGGTCGAAACGCACGGTGGCGGCGTCACTCGGCAACTCAAGCGCCAGCGCCGGGCGCACGCTGCAGCGCCAGCCGGTGAGCAGCGCGGCCAGGGCCGTCACGTCAGCTTGCGTGTAGCCGCCGTGCACGCCCAGGGTGTGCAGTTCCAGCACCTCGCGCGCCAGGTTTTCGTTCAGGCCGGTCAGGCGCGGCGCGGCGCCATCGGCGCCCAGCGGGCGGCGCGCGAGTGTTTGCACGACGCGCGAGTTCGGCCCCGCCGAGCCGTCGTTGTCCAGGTAACGCAGCATGCCGGCATGCGTGACGGCGGCCTTGAGCAACGTTTCAAATGAGCCGGCAATGTGCGGGCGGATGGCCTCGCGCTCGAACGCCCCGACCAGCCCGCGCGCGCTGGCCTTGGCCATCGAGACGGTGAAGTGATTGGCCCAGAACAGCGCCAGGCGCTCGGCAAACGGGCGCGCCGTGGTGGCCGCGGTGAGCAGCTGCGCGCGCACGTCGGCCTGCACCAGTTCGCGGTAGTGGTCAACGAACTGCTGTTCGCCCGAACGCATGTCGGCTTGCGCCTGCGGTTGAGGTTGAGGTTCCCTGGCGCGGCGCTGGGCCTGGATGAACTGCGCAAAGCTGCGCAGGCCATCGGCTGCGGTGGCCAGGTTGTCGCCGCGCTGCGCATCGGCCGGGCCCATTTGCGCCAGCAGCCAGCCCGGGGCGTCGCTGCCCAGGCCGGCCAACGCCGGCTCGCCCAGGCCGAAGCGGTGTGCCGCCACCGCGGCGGCTTGTGCCGTGCTCAACCCACCTGCTGGTGCTGCCATGTCTTGCCCCGTTCGCGCCCTGGCTGCGCTGGTGTGGCAGTGTGCCGCGTTTGCGCGGCCGCAGTGTGTCGGGCGCGTGAAGCGCCCGGCGCGTTACGGCGCCAGCAGTGCGTTCACCGCGTCGATGTCTTGCGGCCGCAATTGGCCAGACGCCTGGCGCAGACGCAGGCTGCCAACCAGCACGTCGTAGCGCGCCTTGGCCAAGTCGCGCTGCGTGGTGTAGAGCTGAGACTGCGCGTTCAGCACATCCAGGTTCACGCGCACGCCCACCCGGTAACCCAGTTGCGTGGCTTCGAGCGCCAGCTTGGTGGACGACTCGGCCGCTTCCAGTGCCTTCACCTGGGCCAGGCCGGATTGCACGCCGAAGTAGGCCACGCGCGTGTTCTGCGCCACGGCCCGGCGCGAGGCCTCGAGATCGTTGCGCGCCTTCTCTTCGAGCGACTGCGTTTCACTGATGCGGCCTTGCGTCAGGCCGCCGTTGTACAGGGTGTAGTTGAGTTCCACGCCGACACTGGCGCTCTTGGTGATGCCGTTGGACAGCGACGCGCCGCCGCTGTTGCGCGTGACCGTGACCGCGCCCAACGCATCCACCGTGGGGGCCAGCGCGGCGCGTGATTTGTCGACCTCGAGTGCGGCCACGTCCAGGCCGAAGCGCGCCTTGCGGATCGCCGGGTGTTCACTGTCAGCGCTGCTGACCCAGGCGTTCACGTCGGGTGGCAGCACCGGGGGCAGGTTCACCGGCACGCTCAGGCCCTTGGGCTCGGTGCCGGGCTTGCCCACCAGTTGATCCAGCGCAATGCGCTTGGCGCGCAGGTCGTTGTCGGCGGCAATTTCCTGTGCCGTGGCCAAGTCGAACCGGGCCTGGGCTTCACGCGTGTCGGTAATGGTGGCGGTGCCGACCTCGAAGTTGCGTTTGGCTGAAGCCAGTTGCTCGGTGATGGCCGCCTTGCTGCCGCGCGTGGTGGCCAGGGCGTCTTGCGCGGCCAGCACGTCGAAGTAAGCCTGGGTCACGCGCACCATCAGGTCTTGCTCGGCCAGTGCCAGGTCCGACTCGGTGGACTCGAACACCTTGCGCGCCTGGGCGATGGTCACGTTGTTGGTCTTGTTGAACAGCGGGTAGCGGCCGGCAGCGCGGCCCAACACGGCGTTGCTGTCGCCCAAGTCGACACGCGGCGCATCGACTGCGCCCACCGTGGCGCTGCTGCTGAGCGTGACCAGTGGCTTGTTCAAGGATTCGGCCTGGGCCAGGCGGTAGCGAATCGAATCCGCCTGCGCGCGGGCGGCCAGCAACGCCGCGTCATAGCCGCGCGCGACCTCGTACAACTGCTTGAGGCTCTGCGCCTGGGCGCTGGCAGCGAACGCCAACGTGAGGGCCGCCACCAGAGTGGGCAGGCGGGGTAGGGCAAGGCGACGAAACCGCGTCAAGCGCATGGACGGTGCTCCTTGGAATGCAGAAGTGAAAACTAGAAATGAAAACGCGAAGGCTCGTCAAAGCCCTGCAAACGCGACGCCACGGTGTCGAACAAATCCACCGCCTGCCACTGTTCGGGCGCGGTGCGGGTGACGCGGCGTGCGCGCATGACTGGCTCTTCGCCCACGATGGCCAGCACGCGCCCGCCATGGGCCAACTGGTCGAGCAATGCCTGCGGCAGCTCGGCCACCGAGCCGGACAGCACGATGGCGTCGAACGGCGCCTCGCTGGGCAGCCCGCGCGCACCATCGGCCTGGCGCACGGTCACGTTGGTGATGGCCGCGCGCTTCAGGTTGGCCGCGGCCAAGCGGGCCAGGTTGGGGCGGATTTCCAGGCTGATGACCTGGCGCGCTCGGTGCGCCATCAGCGCGGCCATGAAGCCGCTGCCGGCGCCGATTTCAAGCACGCTTTCATGGCGTTGCAGGTTCAGCGCCTGCAGCAGCCGCGCCTCGACACGCGGCGCCAGCATGACCTGGCCTTCGGGCAACGGAATTTCGGTGTCGGTGAAGGCCAGCGCGCGGTACGCCGCGGGCACGAAGTCTTCGCGCTTGATGACGGCCAGCAGTTCAAGCACGTTCGCGTCCAGCACATCCCAGGGGCGGATTTGCTGTTCGATCATGTTGAAGCGCGCTTGCTCGATGTTCATGGTGGGGCAGGGGTTTGGCCTGTGCTGCTTGCGGTTTGTGCTGCGCTAGGAATTCTATTCAGCCCGGTTCATGCCACGCTGACGCGGCGCGACAGGCGGCGCCCGGCCCACGCAGCCAGGTCGTCGAGCCAGCAGTAGATCACCGGCACCACCACCAGCGTGAGCAAAGAAGACGTGATAACACCGCCTATAACGGCCTGGCCCATCGGCGCGCGCTGCTCCGAGCCTTCGCTCATGGCCAAGGCCAGCGGCAGCATGCCGAAGATCATGGCCAGCGTGGTCATCAGAATCGGCCGCAGCCGCACCTTGGCGGCATGCAGCAACGCCGCCTCGCGGCCCATGCCTTCGGCGCGAGAGCGGATGGCGAAGTCCACCAGCAGGATGGCGTTCTTGGTCACCAGGCCCATCAGCATCACCACGCCGATGACCGAGAACATGTTCAGCGTGGAGCGAAACACCAACAGCGCCAGCACCACGCCGATCAAGGTGAGCGGCAGAGAACTCATCAGCGCCAGCGGCTGCAAGTAACTCCTGAATTGAGAGGCCAGGATCATGTAGATGAAGATCACGCCCAACCCCAGGGCCGACACGGCATAGGCAAAGCTTTCCTGCATGTCTTTGGTGGAGCCGCCGAAGCGGTAGGTGTAGCCAGGCGGGAAGGAGGTGTCAGCCAGGATCTGCTTGATGTCGGCCGCCACCTCGCCGGCCGAGCGCCCGGCCATGTTGGCCGTGAACTCCACCTCGCGGTTCAGGTCGCGCCGGTTGATCTGGCTGGGCGACGCCGTGTTTTGCAGCCGTGCCACCTGGCCCACGCGCACGGTGCGCGCCGAGCCGTCGGCATTGCTGCCCACGGCCAGGCTCAGGCGTTCGATGTCAGCCGGGTTGTCGCGCGCAGTGGGTGCGAGCCGCACCTTCACGTCGTAGTTCTGGTCATCGGCGGCGCGCCAGTTGCCCAGGGTCTGGCCGGCCACCAGCGCGCGCAGCGCCGTGCTGATGGCGCCCACGCTCAAGCCGGCGTCGGCGGCGGCGTCGCGGTCCACCACCACGCTCACGTTCGGCCGGTCGTCTTTCAGGCTGCTTTCCACATCCACCAGGCCGGGCACGCTGCGCAGCCGCTCCTGCAAGGCCTTGCTCAGGCGGCGCAGTTCGCCCAGGTCATTGCCTTGAATCGAAAACTGCAAGGGCTTGCCGCCGCCCACCGGGTCGAGCAGCCCGATGTGGGTGACGGCGATGCCCGGCACCCGCGCCAGCCGTTCGCGCAGCGGCACCGACATTTCGTCAATCGTTAACTTGCGCTGCTTGCGATCCACCATGCGCACATACACCGAGGCGTTGTTCTTGCCCAGCGCATTACCGGTGTTCACGGTGGCCACGGTGTAGCGCACCTCGGGGAATTCACGAATGATGGCTTCCACCTGCCGCGCACGCGCCTCGGTGACTTCGAGCGACGAGCCCACCGGCGTTTGAAAATTCACCGAGGTCTCGCCGAAGTCGGCCTTGGGAACGAATTCCGTGCCCAGCAACATGGCCAGGCCTACGCTGGCGGCCAGGCTGGCCAGGGCCACGCCCACGGTGGCCAGGCGGTGGCGCAGCGACCAGGCCAGGGTCCCCTGGTAGACATCGCCTAACCAATGGCTGAAGCGGTCAACCGCGCCGGTGACGCGGCCCAGCGTGCGGTCATACAGCGTGTTGCCGCGCTCGCCGCCGCCATGGGCAGCCGGGTCGTGCCACACGCTGGACAGCATGGGGTCGAGCGTGAAGCTCACAAACATCGAGATCAGCACCGCGCTGACGATGGTGATGCCGAACTCATGAAAGAACTTGCCGATGATCCCGCCCATGAAGCCCACCGGCAGGAACACGGCCACGATCGATAGCGTGGTGGCCAGCACGGCCAGGCCGATCTCTTCGGTGCCGGCCAGCGCCGCGTCGTGCGCGCTCTTGCCCATCTGCACATGGCGCACGATGTTTTCGCGCACCACGATGGCGTCGTCGATCAACAGCCCCACGCACAGGCTCAGCGCCATCAGCGTCACCATGTTGATCGAGAAGCCAAACATGTTCATGAACAGGAACGTGCCGATCAGCGCCACCGGCAGCGTGAGGCCGGTGATGACGGTGGAGCGCCACGAGTTCAGGAACAGGAAGACGATGCCGATGGTGAGCAGCGCGCCTTCAATCAGCGTGCGGCGCACGTTGTTCACCGAGGCGCGGATGGGGCGTGAGTTGTCGCGCACCACCTCCAGCTTCACCCCCGGTGGCAGTTGCGGGCCGAGTTGCGCCACCACCGCGTTCAGCGCGTCCACCACCTCGATGGTGTTTTCGCTCTGCGTCTTTTGCACATCGAGCACCAGCGTGCGCTGGCCGATGTACAGCGCCAGGGTGTCGGTCTCCTCGGGGCCATCGACCACTTTGGCCACCTGGCCCAGGCGCACCACCACGTTGCCACGGCGCGCCACCACGATCTGCGCAAAGTCTTGCGGGCGCTTGATGCGGCCGTCGACCTTCAGCGTGCGCTCGGTCAGCGCGCTGCGCAGGCTGCCGGCGGGCAGTTCCTGGTTTTCGCTGCGCACCGCTGCCAGCACCTGGTCGGCGCCCACGCCCGTGGCTTCAAGTGCGGCCGGGTCGAGGTAGATGTTGACCTCGCGCTTGGCGCCGCCCACCAGGGTGACGGCACCCACGCCACGCACGTTTTCCAGCCGCTTTTTCAGCCATTGGTCGGCCAGCGTGGTCAGCTCAGTGGGCGTGCGGGTGGCCGAAGTCATGGCCAAGCTGAAGATGGGCCGACTCGATGGGTCGAAGCGCGAGACGCGCGGCTCCTTCACATCGTCACGCAGCGTGGGGCGCAAGGTGGCGAGCTTTTCGCGCACATCATCAGCCGCCTTGCGCCCTTCGATGTCGAGGTTGAACTGCACGATCACCACCGAGGTGCCTTCGTACGAACGCGAGAACAGTTGGCTGATACCGGCGATGGTGTTCACCGCCTCCTCGACCTTGCGCGTGACCTCGGTTTCCACCACCTCGGGCGCGGCGCCGGGGTAGTCGATCTGCACCACGATGGTGGGGAAGTCGATGTTCGGAAACTGGTCAACCTTCAGGCGTTGCAGCGAAAACAGGCCCAGCACGACGAAGGCCAGCATGACCATCACGGCCAGCACCGGGTTGGCAATCGAGACGCGGGTGAACCACATGGAACGTTATGCCTGTTCAGCGCGAAGCGGACACACGCACCAGCGTGCCGGTGCGCACGCTGCCCAGGCTGCCGGCCAGAACGCGGTCGCCCTCGGCCAGGCCTTCGAGCACTTCCACCACCTCGGCGCCACCGGCCTGGCCTGGCGTGCCCAGGCGCAGCGGCGTCTGCACCAGCCTGGTGTTGGCCAATTTCAGGGCGTAGGGCTGGGGTTGATCCAGCCGCACGCTGGAGGCCGGCAGCACCAGCGCGCTGCGCGTTTCCAGCGCAATGCTGCCGCGCGCAAACAGGCCCTGGCGCAGGCCGGGCTGACCTTGCAGTTCGAGATAAGCCAACACGTTGCGGCTGCCGCCCTGTGCGCTGGGGTTGATGCGCACCAGCTTGGCCTCAATCGCCTGAGGCACGCCTTCCACCATCAGGCGCGCCACCTGGCCCACGCGCAGCGCCGCGGCGTCGGCCGGGGCCAGGGCGGCTTCGAGTTCGAGCCGGCTCAGGTCAACGATTTCCAGCAGCCGCGCATCCACCGCCACGCGCTCGCCGGGCTGCACCAGGCGCTGCGCCACCAGGCCGCTGAGGGGGGCGGTCACGGTGGCATCGGCGCGTGCCTTGCGGGCCAGTTCGGCGGCGGCCTGCGCGGCCAGCAGGTTGGCTTGCGCGCCGGCTTCGGTGGACACAGCGGTTTCCAGTGCGGTGGGCGAGATGAAGCCCTGCGCCACCAGCGCCTTGTTGTTGGCCAACGCACGCTGGGCCATGTCGACTTGCGCCTTGGCGGCCAGCGCCTGCTGCTCGGCCTGGCGCACGCGCCAGTCGAACTCGGTGGTGTCCAGTTGCGCCAGCACCTGGCCGGTACGCACGGCGTCGCCTTCGCGCACCGCCAGACTTTTGACTTCAGCCGCCACGCGGGCCTTGACGAAAGCGCTGTTGCTGGCCTTCAGCGCGCCCGACACTTCAAGCGTGCGCGTCAGCTCCTGGCGGCGCGCGGTGGCCAAATCAGCATCAGCCAAATCCAGTGCAGCCTCGGCCTTGGCCACCGGCACCGCCTGTGCCTTCTTCTCGGCTTGGCGCTGCAGCAAGGTGCGGCCCAGGGCGCCCAGCAGCAGCACGGCCAGCAGCAGCGGCAAGCCCCATTTCAGCGCGCGCTTCATGGCCGCGCTTTCGTTGCGGCGCGGGGCTTGGCAGGGGTTGCCGCCAGCAGGCCATTGAGCATCAGATCCAATTGCGTCTCGATCACCAGGCGTGGCTCCCAATGCGCGCCGTGCACCGGGCAAGCGCCGATGGAATGCTTGTGCAGGGCCAAAAACAACAAGGGCGCAATCAGCGCCTGCGCCGCCGCGGCCAGCGGCACGCTGCGGAATTCGCCGCGGTCGATGCCGCGCTGCAACGTACCCTCGATCAAGCGATTCGCCGGGACGATGACTTCATCAACATAGAACTGCGCCAGCTCCGGGAAGTTGCGCACCTCACCCGTTACCACCTTGCAGATGCCGCCCGCATAGCCATCGCCCACCCGGTCCCACCAGGTGTGCATCAGCAAACGCAGCAGCTCTGGCGTGGGGCCCTGGAATTGCCCGGCAATCTGTTCGCCTTCAAGAATGAGCGCCGTGAGGTGATGCCGCACCACGGCCTTGAACAGTTCTTCCTTACTTGGAAAGTACAGGTACAGCGTGCCCTTGGAAACACCGGCCAGTTGCGCCACATCGTCGGTGCGCGTGGCGGCAAAGCCTTTTTCCACGAACAGCTGCAAGGCGGCGTCGAGCAACTCCTGCGGGCGCGCCTCTTTGCGGCGTTGGCGGGTCGGGGGCATGGCGGGCGGCAATTTCATTAATGACTGGTTGGTCATTAATACTAACACTCACGCTGCAGCGCGATGTTGTGCCGCAATGCCGGCAGCGGCTGTGGCGTGCAGGCAGGTGTTTGCAGACGGGGTTCGCGCACCGCTAACATCCGCCGCTTTGCCCAGCGGAGCGCGGTTTGGATTTCACACTTTTCGTCAAGGCTGCCGTGATGGGCATCGTGGAAGGGCTGACCGAGTTCCTGCCCATTTCCAGCACCGGCCACCTCATCCTGGCCGGCTCGCTGCTCAACTTCACCGGCGAGAAAATCAAGGTCTTCGAGATCGCCATCCAGACCGGTGCCATCTTCGCCGTCATCCTGGTTTACTGGCAGCGCCTGCGTGACACCGCCGCCGGCATCACCAGCCAGCCGCGCGCGCAAGCCTTCACGCTCAATGTGTTGATCGCCTTCGTGCCCGCCGTGGTGCTGGGCCTGCTGTTCGGCAAGGTCATCAAGGCGCACCTGTTCACGCCGGTGGTGG
>JAYUHT010000344.1:0-29683 GCA_043766725.1 Burkholderiales bacterium
CTGGCGGGCCGCCCGCACCATCGGCCCCTGGCGGGCCGGGTGGCCCTATCGGCCCCGCTGGCCCGGCCGCGCCATCGGGCCCGATGGGGCCAGGTGGCCCGGCCGGCCCGACGCCGCCCACATCCGCGGCCAGGGGCGCACCGTCGAAGTACCAGCGCCCTTGCGCGTCTTGCCGGTGTTCGCCGCTGTGGGTGTGGCTGCCCGCGGCCACGAACAACGCGGCGTCTTGCTGCGCCGCGGGGTTGCCGGCGCTGGGGATGATGCGGCCCACCACCAAGGCGTCAGGGCCCACATCGCTGCCGTCATCCACCTCGGCCGTTGCCGTGCATGCCAGGGTGATGACGGTGGGCGTGTTGCCCACCCGCAGCGCGGCGCGGTCAGCGTTGCTGGCACGCAGCACCACGCGCTGGCCCACCGCCGCCGCACCCAGGCTCAGCGGTGAATCGATGGCCAGGCGCACGCCGCCGGGCGACAGCGCCACGCCGGGTTCCAGCCGCACCTGGCCATCTTCCAGGCGCACCACCAGGCCCCAGGCGATGTGGCCCAGGCCCACCGTGCGGCGCAGGTCGAGCAGCGACTCGCGCAGCCGGTCTTGCAGGTGTTGCAAATGCTCGGCGGTGACCCGCAGGCCTTCTACGAATTGGGAGCGTGCATCGTCGGCCATGGTGGAACCCTTGTTGATGCCTGAGCGTGACTTGGCGTTGGCGTCGGCTTGGAGAGTGGGAATGGCGAGCGGCGAGTGCGTTTGGCGTCAGCCAGCCTCAGAGGCTGGAAATGACGTCGATCTCGCGCAACTGCACGCTGCCCGCCGTGCGGCTGATCAGGCGCAGCACCGGCTGCGCGGCGTTAAACGGTGAAGTGGGCACCAACACGCCGGGCGCGCCCTTGGGTGTGGGCGTGATCTCGATGGCGGCGTTGGCGGTGCTGCCACCAGCGGCACTGCCGCCGGCATCTGCCGCCAGGGCCAGGGTCAGCGGCGCCAGGGGTGTGTCTTTCGGCGCCAGGCCCACCAGGCGCAGGCGGGCACGGGCATCCAACAGGCCGGCCGGGTCTTGCAAGGGTGCGGGCAAGGCGCGCCACGGCCCGGTGGGCGGCCCACGGCGGATCACCTGCTCGGCCAGCCCACCCGCCGGTGCGGCTTGCGCCAGCGCCCAACTCAGCTCGCCGCGCGCCACCACCAGGGCCATCCAGGGCATGGGGCCAACGCCAAGCGGCACGGCTTGCTTGAAGGCAAAGCTCACCCATTGCTCGGTGGCGCTGGCGGCCAGCGTCACGGGTTCGCTGGTGCCCTGGGGCAGGGGCGTGCCCGGCATGCTGCTGCCTTCGGCCACGGCCCACAGCACCACGCGCGCTTCGGCAGCGTCGCCCAGCGCGCGCAGCGGCAGCCGGATGGCGTTGAGTTCGGCCAGGCCGCTGCCTGCGGACAAGCGCACGATGGCGGCACGCTGCGCATCGACCATCAACTCGGCCAACACCGGCTCGGCCGCGGTGGCGGCGGGCGGCGGGCCCAGCGGCGGCAGCACGCGCTGCGCCGGCAGGTCGGCCACGGCCAGCCAGCGCACTTCGTCGATTCGCCGGGTGGCACCAGCGAGCGGCGCGGGCAAGGGCAGGCGCAAGTCGAACTGGCCTTCGCTGGCAAATTCAAGCTCGGCGGTGGTGTCGTTGTCGACCTGCACGCGGCGAATGCGGCGCTGCCTGGGCGTGCCCTGCACGCTGATGCTCAGCAGGCAGGGCACCTTGGTGGTGAGCGTGACCTTGAAGCTCACGGCCTCTTCCGCCCCCGTGGGGTCGCCGGCCAGCGCGGCCACAGCGGGGGTCAGGTCGATGATGCGTTTGGAATCCTTGTCCCAGCCATCGGCGTCGGGGGTGTTGACGTTGGCGCGCGGCTGCACCGGCTCGGGGTGGCTCCACACCGGCGGCGCATCGTCGATGCGGATCTCCAGGCCCGACGGCGGCTCGGGCAGGCGCAGGCGCACGTTGGCCAGCTCGGTGCTCGACAGGCGGCGCGACAACACCACGCGCAGGCGCTCGGTGCGCAGCTCGGGGAACCCCGCGCTGGCGCTGGCGGCAGCCGCGCCGCGCAGGTAGGCCGGGCTGGGCGAGAACTGGCTGCCTAGCCACGAAAAAACCATCAGCACGTTGAGTGCCGCCGCGCCGCTGTCGGCGTCCAGGTCAACGCCGCTCACGGTGCGCGGCGTGCCGAAGTCGATCACCATTTCGTGGTTGCCGCCTTCGGAATAGCTGCGCACCTGCGCCACTTCCTGCACCTGGGTGGAATCGACCCGCTGCGCCTTGGCCAGGAACTTGTACTCATCGACCAGCGCATTGCGCGGCAGGCTGATGTCCACCGACGCCGACGTGACGCCGTCGTACAAGGCATAGGCGTAGGCGTACATCATCTGCACCTGGCCGATGACGACGGGCTCGACGCTGGTCTGTGTCAGACCGCCCACAACCTGCACCATGGCGCGCTCCCGGTCTACTTGAATGCCAACGCGCCGCGCGCGGAATTGAACGCCGCCTCGAAGCTGGTTTCGGGCGCGGCCTCGTCCACCGCCATGTTGGCGCTGCGGAACTGCACCGTGAGCGCCGTTTTCTCGGCCGCGGGCACATCGGCCGCCTTCTCGTATTTCAGCAGCGACTGGCGCGTGGTGGCGTCTTGCAGGATGCCTTCGGTGAGCACCGAAACGCTGCGCTCGCGCAAGTCGCGGTGCACGTTGTCGAAGATGGAAAACGGAATCGCCGTGGGCGGGGCCAGGATCAGGTCGACCACCGTGCCGGCATTCACCTTGGTGCCCGACTTGATGCTCTGCGACACCACCCGCGGCGTCTGGCGCGGTTGCAGGATGTCGAGGTTACCGAGGAAGAATTCAGTCGCCTGCAGGTTGATCTTGACCGCCGGCACCTGGAAGCCGTCGCGCACGACCTTGGCCACGGCGGGTTTGTCGTCCACCTCGACGAGCACTTCCTTGGCCTGCACGAAGGCGGTCTTGTTGATGAGGAAATTGGTGGCCATCTTGCCTCCTGATTAAATGAAACGTTAGAAACTGGCGAGCCCGTCTTCAAGCCCGGGTCTGTTTGGTGACCACCTTGCCCAGCACCAGGCCCAGGCCTTCCAGCGCCTTCTGCGCCTCGGCCAGTGAAAGCCCCGTGAGCGGTGGAATCTCCACGCTGCTTTGTGCTTGCAGGGCCGCGGCAATCACCAACTGCACGCTTTGGCCGGTGGCCACCGGGTTGCCGGCGTAGGGCACCTGCATCAGCACGCGCGAGCTGCTGTATTGCGCGCCGGGGTTGGCGGTGGGCACATCGGTGCCGGTCACATCCAGAATGCGCGCCACCGTGATCTGCCTGCCCGCCAGCGTGGCCAGGGCGTCGCTGAGCACCTGGCCAAACACCTGCGGCATGAAGGCGCCGTTGGCCGTGAGCGCCACGTTTTGCACCGCCGCTTCGGGCGCGGTGACGTTGAGCGTGGCCGCATTGAAGCCCGGTGCTTCCACGCGCAGCGCGTAGGCGCCGGGGCGCAGGCCGGCAAACATGTGCGCCGTGCCCGGTGGCACGGGCGCCACGGCGTCCATGGCAATGCCGTCGTCGCGGATGGCGGTGACGCGTACCGTGGTGAGATCGACCCCGGCGGTGGTGACCTGCACCTTCAACGCCGTGGCCTCGGTGCTTTCCAGGTGCGTATGCACCTGGCCCAGCGCATTGACGATGTCGTTCCAGGCCTGCGCCGTGACCGGCTCGCCGGCGCTGGCCAGCTTCTTGATGAACGGGGGGGTGAAGATCATGGTGAGTTACTCCGACAGTTAATTCAGGCTTCGGCCGGGGCCGACCACAGCGCGGTGCCTGCGCGCAGGCTTTCAATCGGGTCGTCGTCGATGCCGCTGGTCAGCGTGCCGCTGCCCAGGCTCCAGCGGTCATCAATGAATTCAACGCGCAGCTCCACGCCGAGCGGGCGAAAGCGTTCCACCGCGCGGGCCACGGCTTGCAGGGTGAGCGCGCCTTCGGCGTCGGCGGCGCGCCAGGCGCGAAAGCGTGGCGGCACCAGCAGGCGCACGGCAAAGGCGCGGTGCTCCAGCCAGGACAGCGCCACCCGAGCTGAAGCCGTGCGCGGCAAGGGAGGCGGCGCAAAGACGGCGCTGCCGAACACCGCAGCGCCCGTGCGTGGCGTGACGCTTCTGGACCCGGCCGGCGCCGGGTCGTCTGCGGCGAAATGCCCCTCTTGCACAAAGAACGCCAGCCGCGTGGTGCCCACCGCGATGCCGGGCATGGGCAGGTTGGCGCCGTCGCTGGGGTAGCTGGCCTCGCGATCCAGGCCCAGCGCAGGTGTCGTGGTCACGAAGCGCGCCTTTTTGTGGCGTGGGTTCACGGCTTCGCCATCGAACACGAAGTCGGCATCGGCCGCGGCATCGTCACCCGCAAAACAGGCGCCTTGCCAGGCAAAGGCGAGCGAAGTGACGTCGGCCGCGCCCAGCAGCACGCGCCCCTCTTCGTTGAACACCAGCACCTCGCCGTTGGCCACCGCGCCGCTGTAGCCCACGCCATGGCCTTCGTCGCGGTTCACGAGCATGGGGCCCACGGTGCGCTCGCCCTCGCCGGTGATGCGAATCTGCAGCAGCGCGCGCTCGAAGCCGCGCCGGACTTCGTTGAACAGCTCGGCGTGCACGCGCGGCGCGTTGTCGGTTTCGGCGCGCCACAGCGGGTTTTCTTCAATGCCCAGCAGCTCCTCGGCCACGGGCAAGGCTTGCTCCACTTCGCCGCCGGTGGCGGCCACCAGCCGGTTCAGGCGCAGCCGGTCTTGCACGCGCGCGGCGTGCCAATAGCGGTCGGTGCTGTGCTGCACCGTGCCGAGTTCAAGGTCGAGCGCATTGGCCGCGCCGCGCAGCAAGGCCATCACCGTGCCGTTGCCGCTGGCGTGAATGCTGCTCGCCTGGCCGATGCGCGTGCGCACCGTGTCGCACAGCTCGGCGTGGCGCAGCGTGGCGCGGGCCTGCGCTGCCAGGCGCGCGGCGGCGCGGGCACTGTCGGCCGGGGCGGCGGGGTCGGCAAACAGCGGCAGGCGCGGGGGCAGCGCTTGCAGCGCCCACAGCGCCGTCAGGCCTTGTGCGGCGGCTTCGCGGGCAGCGTCATCGGCCGCGGTGTCGAGGGCACGCAGCAGCTCCTGCGCGCGGCGAAAACGCCCGAGCACGATCTCGAACTCGGCCGCGCTCATGCCGTGCAGCGCGGCGATGCGCCACAGGTCGGCCAGCTCATCGGCGTCACCCAGGCGGTGCGCGCGCCGCACCGCGGCCAGGGCGGCGGCGAGCGTGTCCAGATCAATGGCGATGGCGCTGATGGCCTCGCCCAGCAGCTTGCCCGGGCGCGTGGCTTCCAGGTGCGCGGGGAAGCGCGCAAGGATGGCGGTGGCTCTAGGCGTCATGCTCATCAACCCGCGCCACCACCGCTCAGTGCCACGCGCCGAATCCACAGCCGCTCCAAGCCCGACAGCGGCACCTGCACATCTTGCTGGTGGATGCGCACGCCGGCGTCCACGTATTCGGCGTGGTAGTGCAAGTTATCGAGTGAGTAGGTGGCGGTGTTGGGCACCATGCCCTTGAGCAAGGTCACGCTCAAGATGGCCCCGCTGGCCAGCGCGGCCAGGCCATCCTTCAACTTTGCTGCGGCTTCGCTGCGCGCCACTTCAAACGCCGTGTCGCGGTCGCCCAGCGCGCCGAGGTCCGTCAAAATGAAGTCAACCGTTAGATCGAGCATGATCAGCGAGCCGCCGATCTTCACGTCAATCACGCCCGTCACCGGCCGCACCTGCGGGTTGCCCGCCACCACGTTGCGCCGCCTCGGCCCGCCCGGTGCGTTTTGTGGAAAGAGTTCCACCGCCACGTCGAGCACGCCCTCAAGCTGCATCAACTGCGCCACCAGCCGGTTGTAGACCAACGCTTCGCCGATGCCGGCTTCGTCGATGAACGCATCCGTCACCTCGCGCCCCTTGCGTTCCAGCTCGGCCCGCGCCTCGGGCGCCAAGGCCAGCGTGGTGGGCGTGAGTTCGATATTGGCGTCAACGCTCAGGAACAGGCCGTCGGCCGCCTCGGCCACGCCCACGGTCACCGGTTCCGCGCCGCCCTCGGCGGTGACGCCGGCACCGGCAGTGGCGGCGCCGGCCGGCAGCGGCGCGTCGATGTTGTGCTCGATGCGCACGCCCACCGGCCGCGTGCTTTCGATCAGGGCCACGGCCTGGTCGATGGCGCTGCTGCGCTCGGCCGCGCTGCTCATCTCAGGCAGCGCCACGGTGAGCTTGACCACGCCCGGGTGCGCCAGATAGTCCTCGCCGATGCGCACGTCTTTCTCGCGCAGGCCGGGCAGCGTGGACAGCGCCGAGAGCAGCGCGCCGGTGGTGGCCTTGGCCGCGCCTTCATGCGCGCGCCGAGCGCGGGCGCGCAAGGCGTCGTCGGTTTCGTCGCTGCCGGCGAAGCGCGTGGCCTGCGGGTTGGCCACGGTGTCGATGCCCAAAATGGGCCGGTTCACCACGCGAATCGCGCCCGCGGCCACCACGCCTGCAGGCCCCGGCTCAAGCGCCTGCACCGGCACTTCCACGCTCAGGTTGCCGCGCTGCAGGGTGCGGTCTTCAGTCGTTTCAAACTGCATCGCCGGCGGTTCTGCGGTGGACAAGCGCGTGCCGGCATTGACGGTCACGTCAGCCGGTGCCGGGGTGGAGCGGGCGAAGACCACGCTGCCGCCGGCCGACAGGCGCCGACGCCTTGTGGCGCCCACCAGCGTGGCCAGTTGATCCAGATCGCGCCCGCCGGCCGTTTCAACAAACCCGGCCTGGTACACCGCTTCGAGCTGGCGCGACAGCACGGCGTATTCGCGCGCAAAACTTTCGGCCAGCAAGCGCGTCACGCTGCCGGGGTTGCGGTCAGTCAGCAGCCGCGCCGCATCGGTGGTTTCGTAAGCCGCGAAGAAGCTGCTGGCGACATCGGGCCAGACCGCATCCTTGGCCGGCAGGCCTTCGGGCGTGGCCTTCCAGACGATGGTGTTTTGCGGGCCGAGCGCAAAGTCGGTGGGCGAGCGAAAACGAAAGTACGCGGCGTCGACCAGGCCGCTGACGCGCAGCGTGGCCGGCAGCACGGCGCTGGTGGTAGCTAATTTGAAAGGTTGCAATTCGGGCAGGAAGCGAAACTGCTCGCGCACCTGCCCGCCGGTGAGCGCGCTGAGCAGGTCATCAACGAATTGGGCATAGGGCTCGGCAGCGTAGGTCACGGATTCGCTCCCAATGAAAACGGCAGCACCAGGTTCAGCGGGTGCGGCTCACCGCGCACGCGCAATTCGAGTTCGATGCGCACCGTCTCGCGCGGCGGTTGATGTTCAGCCAGCACCTTGGCCGACAGCACTTTTTCAATGCGCGCTTCATCACGCAGCGCCTGCAGGATGTACAGCTTGATCAGGTTGCGTGTGCGTTCGACGTTCGGCTCGCCGATCAGTTCATGGTGGCGCGAGCCGTACTCGGGGTGGCCCAGCGCAGCCAGCTCGCCCTTGTGCGTCTTGATGCGGTTGGCCAGGGCTTGCTCCAGGTTGGCCAGGCCGTCGGCGCGCTGCACGTCGCGGTCAATACCGCGCTTCAGATCCAGCAAGTCAGCGTCTTCAAAGAAGCCGCTGCTGCTGGTGTAGCGCAGCAGCAGGTCGCGCCCGAGCAGCGGGGCCAGGCTTTCAGCGGTGCGGGTGTTGCGGGCCATGTCGTCAGCCTTTAAGGCGCCCCCGTGTCGGTGATGTAGGGCGCGGCCGGCGGGCCCAGGATGGTGAGCACGCCGGGGCCGGAAGGAATCATGTCGCCCATGCGCACCAGGCCCTGGCCGGCGATGGTGACGCCGCTTGAGCCGCCCTGGCCAATGGGCAGCGGGTAGGGCACGCCCGACAGCGAATTGATCATCTGGCACAGGCTGCCCACGGTGGCCAGCGGCATGCCGCCGGCGGTGGCCGCGGTTTGCGTGACCACGGTGATGAGGCCGCTGTCGGGCGGGCCGGCCGCGCCGGGGCTCAACAGCACCGCGCAACCGATCGAGACAGGGGAGCCAGGCATGGGGTGATCTCTTTGGTTAACCGGTATAGGTCAGCTCGGGCTGAACTGCGTCATGCCCGCCAGGCTGATAGCCGCGGCCTTGACCTTGGCCGAGCCCTGGCCTTCAAGCGTGACGGCCACGCCCTTGATGGTGACGTTGCCCTGGGCCGTGAGTTCGAGGTTGCCGCTGGCTTCGAACGTGGTGTCGCCCTGGGTCTTGATGGTGAGCTTGGCGCCCGAGGTGATGGTCACGTCGCCGTCTTTGGCGATCGTGACTTCGGTGCTGCCGAGCTTGATCTTCAGGTTCTCATCGTCAGCCGTGAGCGTGACATCGCTGCCCAGGCCGATGTGCAGCCGGCGCAGGCTGGCGTCGCCGCCGGCATCACTCGGCTCATAAACCACTTCACCGGCCTTGGCCACGGGCGGCTGCACCTTGGCGTCGTACACCGAGCCCACCACCAGCGGTGCGTTCAGGTCGCCCTGCACAAACACCACCAGCACCGTGTCATCCAGCTGCGGCAGCACAGAGAGGCCCAACCGCCCCACCAGCACCGGCACGTGTTGCAGCTCGATGCCGGTGGCCGCCAGGCGCACATTCACCTGGTGGTTGGCGTCGCTCGAATCGCTGTCGCGCGCATGCACGGTGGTGACCACACCCAGCTCGGGCGCGATGCGCCGGGCCAGTTCGTCACGAACGATGGCGCGCAGGGTGTCGATCAGCTCGGTCACAACAAGCCTCCGAGCGCGCCCAGAACGCCGCCGCTGCCTTCACCGCCTTCAACCTGCAAGCGGGTGAGGAAGCCGCTGCTGGCGTCGAAGGTGTGGCGCAACGCGCGCACGCGCAGCACGCCGGGGGCGCCACCGGGTACGCCGGTGGGTTCCACCGCGTCGCCGGGCCGGATGGCGGGGTTGCCAACGATGAGCAACTCGCCGCTCACCGCGGCGCGCTCGGCGCGCTTTTTCGTGGCGTCACTCACGGCCTGTGCGGCGTCGCGGGTTGAAAGTGCTGCCGGCAGCCGGGTGGTGGCGGCGCCGGCGCCCACCGGGTCGTGCGCCAGCCAGTGCCAGCGTGCCGCGCCCGACTCGCTGGCCGAGCCATAGGCGGCCACCGCGGCGGCCTGCGGCGCGGCATGCAGCGCCAGGTTCCAGTCGAGCAACTCGGCGCCGTAGCGCAACGTTAGAGGTGAGCTGGAACCGGCCGCCGGCATGAAGCGCAGGCTGCCGTCAGCCGCGCTGCCCAGATCGGCCCCCACCAGCCGGGCCAGGGCGCGCAGGTGGCTCCACACCGGGCGGCGGTTGTCAACGTGGTACGCATTGAGCTTCAGGCTGCCCTGGGCTTGATCAATCTTGGCCGAGCCGGCCAGGTCGCGCACGATGTCGGCCACGCTCTGGTTGAGGTAACTTTGCGACTTGGCCGTGCGGCTCAAGACCACGGTGGCGGCCAGGCCTTCGAGCACCACGGCCTGCGGTGACAGGCGCCGCGCGCTGACTTCGCCGGCCCACACCTCTTCTTCACTGTCGCGCTCACCGAGCTTGATGCTCAGCGTGGCGCCGGCAGCGGCATCAGCAAACTTCGAGCGCGGCCACAGTTGCAGCGAGGCCTGGTCATGTGAACCGTTAACCGCCAGGTCGATTTGCAGCCGCACCAAGGCCGCTTCATCGGCGCCGAGTTCGCGGCTGTCGAGGGTGATGCGGGCGTTGGGGCGCGACAGGCTCATGTGGGAACCTTCGTGCTGCGCACTGCGATATTCGGCTTGGGGCGGCCCGGCGCGCTCACTGGTGTACCTTCATGCTGCGCATTCAGGGATTCGCCCTTCGGGCGGCCGGGCGCGCTCATGGCTGCACATCACTGATGTCAATGCCATCGCGCGCTGCTTCGCGCTTGAGCACGCGGGTGAGCTGCTGCGTCAGCGCTTCGTCGTCGCCCGTGGCGCCTGGCTGGCGGGCGTTGATTGGCACAGGCGGTGGCGCGGCAGGCGCCTGCTGTGCGGCCGGTTGTGGCGCTTGCTGCTGCGCGCGTGCGGCCAGGCCGCGCAGGCCCTGCGCCAAGGCGCCCGGCAGGGCCGCAGCCAAAGGCGCCACCGGCGCGGTGGCTTGCAGCGCCGTAACCACGGCTTGGCCGGCCTGAACGAATGGAGTGGCCAACTGGGGCAGCAACGCGGCGGCGGCGCCGATGCCTGCGTGGCGGCGCTGCTGGGCGGGCGTTGATGCGGCTTGTCCAGCACGGCGCGGCGCAGCGGTGCTGTGGCCGGTGATCCGGTCGAGCGTGGCGCGCAGCAACGGCAGCACGGGTTGGAACGCGCCGATCAAGGCATCCACCGGGCCCTGGTTTGCGGGCTGGTCGGCGGCCTGGTTTGCAGCGGGTTGCATGGCCCTGCGCTGCCCGCGCGGCGCGGCTGCGATGGCTGGCAGGCCAGCCACGGCCTGGCCTAGCCTGGGGCCCAGCACGCTGGCCAGGCCCGGTGTCGTCAAGGCCGCGCTCATGGCGGCGGCGCCCATTTGCAGCGGCGTCAAAAAGGCTTGGGCCAAGCCGGCGCGCGCTGCGCGCTGCTGCCAGGCCTGCTGCGCCGCGGCGGCGGCTTTGACCTGCAAGACAAGTTGATCAAGCTGATCTTGCAGCGGGTTCGGGGCAAGGGGTTTGTTGCCCCGCAAGGCAGCACCGCTGGCACCGTTGATGACCTTCATCGCCACCCCCGGCAAGGTCTTGGCCAGCGCATGGCCCATGGCCGGCCGGCCGATGCCGGAGACGGCTTGCTGCGCCGTCGGCGCCAGCGCCCGGCCCAGCTGCGGGCCCGTGCCGGCCAGGCCGCTTTGTTCTTGTGCCTGGGCCATGCGTTGCAACACACCGTTCATGACCGTATCCGTGCCAGCCTCCACCAAGGGCACGCCCAGTAAGCGGTCCACCATGCTGGCGCCTTGCACCACGCCCTGGCCCACCGTACCCGCCAAAGCCGCCACGGCCTGGCGCGCACGCTGCTCTTGCTGCACAAACTGCGCTGGCGCCACCGCGCCGCCAAACAGGCGGCCAAGCAGACGCTCAAAGGGTGTCACGCTTGGTCTCCTGGCAGCGCACCGGCCGGCTGCTCATCGCGCGCCAGCATTTCCACGTACAACAAGATCTGCCCCACCGTGAGCGCCGAGCATTCGGCCGGTGTCCAGCCGAATTCGCGCGCCAGGATGAAACAGGCGCGGGTGAGCGGCGCCTTGATGGCCTTGTCGAGGTCGTCTTCCGACACGCTCAGGCCCGACAGCTTGTTCACCTTGTCGAGCAAAAATTGCAGCAACCCGGCCGACAGACCGGTGACCTGTTCAACGCTGAGTTTGGGCTCGACCAGCGCCTGCTGCACCATCAACACGCTGGCCAGCACGCGCTCGTCTTTGGCCGCCTGCGCCACGCGCTGCACCGCGCCGGCGGTGAGCGGGCGCAGCACCACGTAGCCGGGGCTGGCTTCACTGGCGGCGCGGGCCAGCAGCTCGGCCGGCAACTCCACGCGGTGCGTGGCCTGCGCGCCGGCCAGCAGGTCTTCAGCGGCGAGGGCTTTATTCAAGGACATTTCAGTTTTCCAGAGCGTCACGCGCGACGCATGAGACAGGCGGGCCCAAGCGAACGCCGCGGAACCGGCTTTGCCGGGCCGCTGGCGTTGCCCCCTTGAGGGGGCGCGCGAAGCGCGTAGGGGGTGGTTTCATTACCCGGCCTGATCTTCAACCTTGACCCACAACGCGCGGAAGTTCACCTTCTCCATCGCGAAGTCGTCTTCGGGCAAGCTGTACAGCCACTCTTCGAGCTTCACGCCCATCACCGTGACGGTGCTGGCCACGCCCGGCAGCGAGGGGTTTTCCAGCCGCACGCTCAGGTTGAACGATGGGCTGGGGAAGCTGCCGGCCGGCCGGCTGTCGGCGGCGTCGCCGAGCATCAGCTTGAGCAAGGCGCCGTTGATGTAGGCGCGGTCGATGCTGCCGTGGACGTTGATGTTGCCGTGGCGCAGCTCGGTGGCGAAGCGCTGGCCGAGTTCATGGAACGGCTCCACGTCGTTCGTGACGCGGATGGTGACGCCGGTGGCGCGGCCGATGGGGGTGAGCGAATAGGCCTCGTTCACGGCGGCGGCCTTGTCGCCTTCAACGCCGGCCTCGACGGCCAGTGAAATGGTGCCGTCGGAACCGCGGTAGACAGTGCTGGGCATGTTGGGTGCTCCTGGTGTGGTGACGATGACTTGTTGATCAAGACAAGTTCATGATCACCTTGATGAAGTCAATCGAGAAGGTGGGTTGCAGCGTCATGGTGACGATGGCCTGGCCGTTGATCTCTTGCGCCCGCGTGGCCGAGACATCGAGTTCGTAGCCGACCAGCATTTCATCTAACACCATGCCTGACAGGAAGCCGTCGAGCGTGGCCTTGAGCGCCGAACGCACGCGCGAGTTGTTGAGCTTGCCGATGTAGGGGTTGCTGCCCTGGCGCACGCCGGCCTTGGCGAAATCGACGATGCGCCGCACCGAGATTTGCTTGAAGGCGCCGGTGTCGGTGGAGATGCCCTTCAGCGCGCGGATGCCGAAACTCTTGGTCAGCAACAGCACGCGGTTGTTGAGCAGGTTCTTCTGCTCGGCGCGGGTGTAGTCGCGGGTCAGGTTGGCGACGGCCAAGTCTTTGTTGGTCAGGCTGATGTGCGGCGCCAGCGTGGCCATGCGCCCAGCCACCAGGGCGGCGGCGTAGGCCGGCGGCAGCTTCACGCGCTTGTCAGCCAGGCCGACCAGCGCCGGGTCGTCGGCCACGATGCCCGGCGCCACCAGCACCAGGCGCGGGTTGCTGGCGGCGGCCACATCGTTGGTCACCAGGTCAGCCGGCACGTCGGTCGATGCACCCATGAAGGCGATGCGTTCACGCCCGTCGTTTTCGGTTTCTTCCAGGTGCGCCAGCATGGTGGCCGCGGCGCCGCGGGCATCAAAGCCGGCCGCCACCACGATGTTCACCGGCTGCGGCACCAGCAGCGCCAGGCCGGCGGCCAGTTCGGTGGCCGTGGCCGGCACGCCGTCGGGCCCGCCGATGTTGCCGCCCGTTGCGGCCACCACGGTCACCACTGCGCCACCGCGGCTGCCATTGGCCAACCCCGTGGCCGCGACCAGACGGCTGCCTTCGTTGATGGCATCAAACAAGGCCCCGGCATTGGCGCCGCTGAACACTTCGCGGGTGCGGCCCATCGTCAAGGTGATGGTCGGCGCCTGGCCGCTGGCCGCGGGGCTGAACGTGGCGGTGATGGCGTTGGCCCAGGTGCCGGGCGACACCGCGGTCAAGGTGAACAGCAGCGCCTCGGCGGCGGCGTTCACGGCCCAGCTCATGCGCTGCATCGTGGCCCCTGCGGCCAGGTTGGCCACGCGCACGGCATACACCGTGCTGCCGCCACCGCGGAACACCTGTTCCAGCGTTCGGGTCAGCGTGAGGTGTGGCGTGGCCGCGGGGTTGGCGGGGAAGGCGTCGGTGCTGCCAAAGGTGTCCACGGCCTCTTGGTAGCTGCCCAGGATGACGACCTCGCCTACCGGGCCACGGCTGGCGGTGCCGACCACACCGATGTTGCCGGTGTTGATGCCGCCCACGCCGATGAGACCCTCAGAGCGCACCTCGATGTAGGTGCCCGGCAGGATCATTTCAGAGATGACTTCGCTCATTGCACTTCTCCTTCAATTGCGTCGAGGGCTCGGTTTGAAAGGGGCTGGCCAGGGGTCTGGCAGCCACGGGGGGTGTGGGTCATGGAAGGGCCTGCGTGTGTTCGGTGGTCAACGAGGTGGTGATCGCGCCGCTGGCCGGCTCGACCGCTGTGGAAACCAGGTGCGACGTGATCGGAATGCGGCGAATCACGCCGCCGGATGAATCAGCCCGGTCGATCACATGTTCATATTCGAAGCTGTAGGCCAGCTCGCGGCCGCGCGAATCGGCCAGTGCCGGCTGGGCTGCGCCAACCGCCGACACCGACAGCAAGGCCACTTTGCGCAGGCCGGCGGGCAGCGCCGGTTCATCGCCCATGGCATCGAGCAGCGCGGCGGAAAGCGCCAGCACATCGGCCGCTGAGGCAGCGCGCACGGCCAGGGTCAGCCGCCCGGCAATGGGCGTGCTGCGGCGTTCCCATTGCCCGAGGAAGTAGGTGGCCACGACCAGGCCCGTGGCCGGCAAGGCCGCTCCAAACAGCAGCGTGCCGACGGCGGCGTCGGGCTGCACCTCGGCCGCGCCGGGCGCAACGTTCACCACGGTGCGCGCCACACCGGCCACGCTGACTTGCAGATCGGCCGCCGACAAGGCCGCGTCCAAGCCATCAGCGCGCACCCAGCCGCCATGCGGCAGCACCAGCCGGCGCCGGTCTGCGCTGAGCAAGTTGAAGCCGGGTTCGGCCGGCAGCACCGGGTTGGCCAGGTCGATGCGCGCGGTGACGGCCAAGGCCCCGGTCATGGCCGCAGCGCGCTCGCCCAGGCCCGCGCCCAGGCGGCGCAGTTCGGGCAGCGCCATCACCAACGCCGGCAACTCGGCGGCCAAGGTGGGTTCGGCCGCGCCCAGCAAGGCTGCTGCCGGCAGCAGCAAGCCGGGCCGCGCCAAGTAGGTGCCCAGCGCGGCGAGCAGGGCGGTTTCGGCGCTCATGACTGCCCCTCGTCGCGTGGGTACACCCGCCGATCCCCCGTCTGGACAGAGGCCGGACGTGAAACCGTACTGAGGACGGTTTCACGCCTGCCGCTGGCGTGGGGCCGGCTTGGGGCGGCCCGGCGCTCGACCCGCCTCGTGGGAAATGACGCAAGGTGTCTCATGAACTCACCGCCCGCAGCACGCGCAAGGCCGCGTTGTCAGACTGGAACAGGCTGCCGAAAAAGGCCCAGAATTTATCGACGTCGGTGATCTGGTTCAAGGGCGGCGGTGCGTCTTGCCCGTCGGCACTTTCTATCAAGGCCACCAGGGCGATCGACTTGTGCGTGGCCGTGGGCGCCGGGTCAGCCGGGTTGGTCAACACCACGTGGGCCAGCGCCGTGCCGCCGGCCGGCACGTTGACCGTGAGGAAGGGTGCCGCAGCGGGCGTCAAGGGGCTCCAGCTCACCGGCGCAAAGCTCGGCGCGCCCAGGGCGTCGAGGCCGAGCGACCACACGTGAATGCGCGCATCGGCCGCGGCCAGCCCCGGGTTGTGTACGCGCACATAGACGTGGTTGACGCCGCCGATCAAGACCCGGTCTTGCGGCCGCGTGCTCAACAAGTCGCGCAAGGCCAGCGCCGGGTTGGCCGGCTCTGCCTGCACGACGATGATGTCTGGGCTGCGCCCGACAAAGGCCACATTGCCCAGGCGGGCGTTGTCGTCAACACCGTCGCGGATGTTCAGCGTGGTAGGGCGCCGGGCGCGCACCGGCACCACGCGCAACGCGGCGCGCCGTTCTTGCGCAATGAAGGCTTGCAGGCTGGTGCCGGCAGCCAGCGCGGGCAAGGCGTCACCGGGCGCGCTGCACAGCGCCACCAAGGCGCACTGGGCGGCCCCGGCGGCCAGCTCAACCGGGGGCCGCCAATCGAAGCGAACCACGCGCGGCTCATAGGCTTTGAGCACGTCAATGCGCCGCGCTGTCGCCACCCGCCGCCAAGGGCTGGCGCCACTGGGGTTGAAGTCGGGTGGCGCCACGAGCGTGGCCGGGTCGGGCATGCCGGCGGGCATGGAATTGGCCGCGCCCGGTGGGGCGCCGCCCAGCAGCACCGGCGCGGCCACACCGGCCGGCGCAAACAGCAAATGCACATCAACCGCGGCCAGGTCGTCGCTGCCCACGTTGTGCACCTGCACGTACACCGCCTGCGCCGCCAGCGGCACGAGGTCATCCACCGGCATGCGCTCGTCAAACTCGACGCCATCCACTTCGTCATCAAAAAACTCGAACGGCGCACTGTCGATGCGGATGTCAAAGGCATGCGCGTGATCCAGCCACACCGCGCCGGGCGGCAAGCGCGGGTCGTCAGGAATGGGCGGTGGAAACGGCCGCGGAAAGCTGCGGCCGTCTTCGAGCAGGGTTTGCCGGATCATCAGCCGCTGGCGCGGTGCACCGGCCAGATCGCAGTCCCAAATACCGCGCCCGAAGGTGGCCACGCGCAGCCGGCGCGTGCCGGGCAGCACTTCAATATCGTTCACCAAGGTGACCGGCAAGGCGCTGGGCGCAGCGCCATTGAACGGCTGCCAATGCACATCGGGCACAGCCGGCGCAGCCGGCGCTGCGGCGGGCAGCGCCAGGGCGCGGTAAACGCCGGCCAAGGTGCCGGCGTAGAGGTCGATGCCGCCGGCGTGAACGTCGAACTTCACGCTGGTGATGGGGCCGGGCGGCAACGAGTCGGTGTCGGCGCCGAACGCTGGCGCAGCCCGGGTGCGCGGGAAGCTGATGTCATGCCACAGGGCGCCGCGGTTGTAGCTGAGGAAGACCCGGCCTTGCAGCCGCGCCACGACCTCGACCGTGCCCACGGCCGTCCCCACAGGCGTGACCGTGTTGTCGAGGTTCACGGTGAAGCTATGGCCCACCACAAAGGGCCCGCCTGAAAACCCCAACACCAAGCCGGCGGCCGGCAATTCAACCGCTGCGGCAGTGGCCTGCGCGGCTTGCATGGGCAGCCCGGCAACCTGAAAGGTGAACGCGGCCAAGCCTGGCGCGCCGCCCACGCTGATCACCACCGTCACCAGCGCGGCAAACGCCGGCACCACCTGCAAGCCCGCCGCGGTGGCGCCCCCGCCAGCACTGACCACCCCATTGGTGGCCAAGAACCAGCGGTTGCCCACGGCATAGGCCGCCGCGGGGAAGGCTATGAACAAACCCGTACCCGGCAACTGCGTAGGCGCCGCATTGGTGTTGAGGTTGGCCGAGAAGCGGCCGGGGCCGCTGCCATTGAAAAAGCGCACCTGAAACTGCGCCACGCCGGGGGCGCCCGCAACGCGAATGACGATTTGGCAAGAGCGGTCGGCCTGCGTCGCCGCCACGGCCACCATGGCCGGGTTGGTGGGGTGGATGGCAAAGCGCGTGGCCGCGTGGCGTTGGCCCGCTACCGATGGCAAGGCGGCAACGGCCGCCCAGGCGTTGGCCGCCAGGGCCGGGCTGGGCGCGTCGTTGCTGTGAAAAATGCTGCCCGTGCTGGTGCCTACCCAGCCTTCCACCAGCTGCGGCGGCGCGGCGGGCACGGGCCCGAAAGCCAGCGCCGTGGCGGTTTCACCGACCTCGGTTTGCGCCGCCGCCCCTGGCAAGGCCAGCGCAGTGACCATGGCCACGGGCAGGCCGACAGCCGGCGCCGGCAAGGGCGTGGGCGGTGGCGCCACGGCCACGGCCACTGGGAAGGTGGCGGTGCCGGCGGCGTTGATATCGGCCGTCCAGCTTTGCATGCCGCCGCCGGCGTTGGCCGGGCGCGGGTCGAGCTCAACGATGCCCACAAAGGGCCCGCCAAGGTTGGGCGTGTTGAAGCCAAACGAAGGGTAGCTGTCAACCCGCACGCGCAGCAGCGGGTCGGCCAGCGGCAGGTCGTTGATGACGCGGCTTTGCAGCACCAGGTCGGCGCCCACGCCGAGCGATGCCGTCACGGTGGTCAGGTTCATGGCGCCGTTTTGGGTGGCCAGGAACTGCCTGGGGTTGCCGGGGTGAATGGCGATGCCGCCGCCATCGGCCCAGCCACAGCGGTACCAGGTTTGCCCGCCGTAGCTGACCCACGAGCCGTTGTCTTGCAGGCCGCCCGCACTCATGAAACCGAATGCCGGCAGCAGGTGCACCGCGAGGTCTTGGAACTGCCCAGCAATGATGCCGTGGCTGCGCTTGCGCCAATAGCTCGGGCCCACCGCATCAGCGCGCGAAACGTCGCGCGCCATGGAAATGCCGCCGTCGTTGCCGATCCACAGTTTGCGCCGGTCTTGATGGTCAAACAGCGCCACGTGCTGATCCGCATGCTGGGTGTGGTCGCCCAGGTCGTAGTTCGGCCATTCGAGGATGGGCGTGAAGTTGGCGCCACCGTCACTGCTCAAGGCCACGTTCAAGGTGCCGCAGACCACGATGGCCGGGTTGACCGGGTGGGCCTCCAGAATCATCGAGTAATCGGCCTGGCCGTTGTCGGTGGCCGGTATCGCACCCTGGGCGTTCCAGTTGTCGCCGTTGTCGGGGCTGGTAAAAACCGCAGTGGCCTGGTTGTTGACGTCGCCAAACACCACGACCAAGTGGTTCGGCTGCTGGCGGCACATGGCCAGCAGCACGCGGCCAAACGCCCCCGGGAACGGCGCCACGCCGATGGCCACCGTGGGCGCCGCGTCCCAGGCCACGGTGTTGGCGCTGCGGTCGTAGCGGCCGCGAAACACACCCGCGCCCTGCACCGCCAGGTGCAGGATCAGGTAGCGCGCCACGCTGCGCCCGCCCAGCACCACGGTGGTGGCGTCGCGCGGGTCGCGTGCCACGCGCAAGTCGGTGGCATAGGGTGGGTAGTCGGCAAAGTTGTCGGTGGCGCCGAGCAACGCGAAGGTGGTCAGCGCGGGTGCAGCGGCCGGCACGGCCAGCGGCGGCATGGGCGGGAAGTCGCGCACCCATTGCGCGATCACCGGCGTGCCCGTTGCGCGGCAACGCCACAGGCCGGTTTGTGAGGTGGCCCAGAACTGCTCGGGGTCGTCAGGGTCGGTCTCGATGCGGGTATAGCGCAAGGCCGAGCCGGGTGCCGCCGTGGCCGGAGTTTCGCCGGCCAGCGGCGCGCGCGCCAGTTGCTCGAACGTGGCCTGGCCGTTGGCTTGCATGGTGACGCGGTACACGCCGTCACCCGATGGGTGGCCGGGCCGGCGCTCGCCAGTGCCCAGGTACAGCGTTTGGCGCTGCTGCGCCGGCATGGCCAGCGCACCAACCGGGAAGTTAAACGAAGCCGGCCCGATGTGGGCCCAACTGTCGCCGCCATCGGTGGTGCGCCACAGCCCGCCGTGCGCGCTGCCGGCGTACAGGGTCAAGGCGTTGTCGGGGTCTTGCACCAGGCTGACGATGCGCCCACCCACGTTGCGCGGCCCCACGCAGACCCAGGGCACCGCCACCCCAGCCGCGCGTGCGCGCTGGGCATGGGCCACGGCCGCGCCCACGCCCGCGGCGTACGACACTTCTGACGTGGTGCCCAGGCTGTTCTGCGCCGCGCGCTCGCTGACGCGGTCTTCGCGGGAGTTCACGGTGGCGGCCATGGCGTGATCAGGGCGCGACAGGCGCCGCGGGCGGCGTTTGATCCAGCACAAAGGCCAGGGCGCGGCCGAGTGTGGCGTTGCCCGGCATGCCGGGGCGGAAGGGCGCTGCATCGGCGGCGTCGTTGCCTGGCAGCTCGCTCATTTCAAGCCAGCCGCGCAGCAGTGGCAGCCAGCCAACCTGCCGCGCGGTGGCGTCACCATCGGGCGCCAAGGAGCGCCAGCCATTGGGCACGGCGCCCATGGCGAAGTCGGCGCCGTCGGGGGCGCCGCCCTTTTCGTCGACCGCTGCGCCCAGCACCAGCATGCGCCATTCGTTGACGCGGCGTCTATCAAGATTCCAGTTGCGAAAGACCTGGTAGCTTTTGTTCAGGCTGGTCTGCGCGCCGAACTTCGACTTGTCGCGCTCACTGTCGCTGAGCAAATGGCTCACCGCGCCCAGGCACAGCAAGGCACCCAGGTCAGCCGCTTCGTTCATCAGGGCCTGGCCGGAAAACAGCGTGTCGTCTGGGCTGGCCAGGTAGGTGTACAGGTTGGCGTCAGCCGCGGCCACGCGGCCAAAGGGCACGCTCGGCGCGGCCGGGCTGCCGGGGTTGCCGGCTTGCAGTGGCGCGTCGAGCCGGCGGTTAAGCGTGAGCATCGTGTCGTTCAACACCTCGTTGACGATGCGCCTTTGGTTGGGCCCGCCCACGGGTTGCAGTTCGATCTCGTCGCCCGGCTTGAAAAACGCGCCGAGTAGCGGCGCGCCTGCGCTGGCCTGCAGCAGGTTGTGGAACAGGTTGGAGCTGACCGACTGCAATTGCCAACCGGCCGGTGTGGCCTCAACGCCGGTGAGCGGGCGCACGACGCGCCGCCAGACACCGCTGATGGCGCCGGGCAGCGGCGTGACCAGGCGCAACTGGGTGTCGCTCAACACCGCGGCCACCACGCGCCGGGCGCTGCCGCCGGCGCTCAGGTCGGCGTCGATGACATCGCCCTCTTGCATGAACTCGCTCAAGCGCGTGGCCGAGCCGGCTGGAATGCTGAGCAGCCGCGCGTCGCTGACATCGACCGCCAAGACGCCTTGGCCCAGCACCGGTGTTGCCGGGTCGCGCAGGTCGCCGCCCTGCGGGCCGTCGCGCTCGAACAGCACGGCCTTGGCCCGGCGCGGCGCGGCCTGCACAACATAGGCGCTGCCTTCGCTGTCACCCAGTGGCTTGGCCAGCGCGGCCTGGGTGTTGTGATCGGCCAGCGTGCCGCGGTCATCGCCATGGTCGGCGAACAACAGGCCGGGTGGCAACAAGGCGGCCTCGGCCGCGGCTTGCTCGGCAAAAAAGAGCTTGGCTTCCAAGCCGGGCTGGCCCGCCGCGTTGGTGACCACGGCCTTCAATTGGGCGGCCAGATCCACCAGCAACATCGGCGCGGCCGGCGCAAAGAAGGTGCGCGTGGTGGCGCCGAAGCGGAACTCCAGGCGGTCATAGCGCGCCAGCACCGTGGGCGCGCCGCCGCCAGGCCACCACAGCTTGAGCAAGGGGCGCCGGTCAGTCGGGAAGTAGCGCGCCGCGGGTGAAGTGGTGTCGTCAAGCGGGCCAGCAAAGGACAGCGCGTTTTCGTCGATCAATTGCACCGCCGACGGGCCCACCAGTTGGTTGGCACTGCTGCCACCGGGCAGCGCGACCAAGCCCGTGTCCAGCGTGCCGGCCGGCCGCTGCGGCACCGGCGCGGCCACGTATCGCATCAACAGTGCCGTGCCCATCCAAAACGCGCCCAGGATAAGGAACCACAACAGCAGCCAGCCCGCGAAGGCCGCGCCATCGCCGTCATTCAAGGCCTGCGGCCCTTTGTGCAGGAAGGCCCAGAACAAGAGCACGAAGACCAAGCCCAGCCCCAGGTGCGACAGCGCTGCCAGGGCCAGCAACCAGCGCCGCGGGTTGTCGGCGTTCACCTGGGTGAGCGTGTACACCAGGCTGGCGATTTCCAGCACCAGCGGCAGCGCGAACAACAGCGGCCACTTGGCCTCGAAGCCCGCTGTGCCCAGGGTGGCAAAAAACAGCACACCCGCCACCAACTGCACGGCCGAAGAGACCCAACTGAAGATCACCGGCCCTTCAGCGCCCAACGCGCTGAGGTGCAGCCCCAGCGTGTAGCTCAGCGGTACCACCGAGCCCAGGGCAAAGGGCAGCATGAAGCTTTCAAACAAGCCCGCCGCCGCGTTATGCCCGGCCGGCGGGCTGTCACGAAACTGGTTGCGCGCATTGGGCAGCGCCGCCGCCACCGGCAGGGCCACCAGTGCCGGCAGGTACATGCAGGCGGTGAAGCCCATCCACTGCGGCAGGCCCCAGGTGTGGCCCATGCCCAAGGCCATTCTGAAGCTGCGGTAGCCGTCTTCGAGCAAGGCCGCACTCAGCAGCGGCGGCGCATGTTCGGCGCGCATGGCCTCGTAGGGCGCGCCGCCTTCGCGTTTTGCGCCGGCGCCGTACACGGCTTCGAGCGCTTCCCGGAACGCGGTGTAGAACGCACTGGGCACCAGTGCCGGTTCGGGCCACCACGTGTCGACCTCGTGCCCGGTGGCCGGCGCACTCGGTGCGAACATCAGGCTCAGCACCTCGGCCTCGATAGCCGAGATGACTTGGCCGCTGGTCAGCTTGGGCCGGCCCGGCACGCCCAGCTTGGCTTCCAGCGCATCGACATAGGGCGCTGAGATGACATCGGTGGCGATGTGGCAGCAATGCCCGAGCACCACGCTGCGCATGCGCGCCAGCGTCTCGTCACGCAG
This sequence comes from Burkholderiales bacterium, assembly GCA_043766725.1. GTDB lineage: Bacteria > Pseudomonadota > Gammaproteobacteria > Burkholderiales > Burkholderiaceae_C > Rubrivivax. The sequence goes on from JAYUHT010000344.1 coordinate 21,971, forward strand.
CGCCGCACTGGCGCCGTTGGCCGCTGCCGCGGGCACCGCGCGGCGCCAGAACTCGAGCACAAAGTCGCTGCTGTACGCCAGGGCTTGTTCGTGGTGTTGGTCCGGGGTGCCTTTGTGCAAGGTGTCGCGCAGCCAACGCTGCAAGGGCGCGTACTGGGCCGAGAAGGCGGTGAATTCCGGCCCCACGGCGCCCAGGAACAGGAACTTCGAGACCTGGTCGCCCTGCACCGGGCCGTACAGGCGCACCGGCGGCTGCACCGTGGGCTGGCTGGCATCCATGGCCACCAAGGCCCGGTCGGCCAGGTAGGCGAGCTGGCGCTCCAGGTCGGTGGCGGTGGGGCGGTTCTCGATCTTGGCGCGCAAGGCGGAACGAATGCGCCGCAGGCGGTCGCGCGTGAGCAGGGCAACGGCGGCGTAGGTGATGGGGCCGGGCATGTCGGGTGCCTCTTACAACGTCACCGAAACCGAACCGCCGCCTGCGCTGCCGCCGCCGCCCGCCGGCAGTGCATCTTGCAGCCGCTTGAAGCTGGCCACCGTGTCGTCAAGCCCGCTGTCCACCTGCGTGGCAATGACGTCGAGTTGGTCAAACACCGGGCTCAACAGGCCGCGCGGGTCGAGTTGGCGCACTTGGCTCAGGATGTGGTCGTAGATCTCCAGCGGCACCTCCAGCAGCAGCTCAAGGTTGAGCTTTTCGAGCACGCGGGCAACCAGCTCTTGCAGGTTGCTCAGGATGGCGGCGATCTCATCCAGCGGGTCGTGGTCGATCAGCGCGGTCTTCAGCTCGGCAAAGGCCTGCAACGGTTCGGCCAAGAGCCGCTCGGGGCTGAGCGCCAGGATCTCACTGCGCGCCTGTTCGACGATGCCGTCTGCGGCCTGCACCAACGGGGTCAGGTTGACCGCATCGAGCAGCGCGCGCAGGTCGGCCGTGGCGGCCTTGAGCGGGTCGATCACGGCATCAAGCAAGTGCGCCAGGCGCCGATGCAGGGCCGCGAAGATGGGCATCACCAGGCCCACCAGGCGCTCGGGCGGCGCGGCGGCCAACAGCGTTTGCAGCACCGCCCCCACGCTGAGTTCGCCTTCGGCCAAGCCCAGGGCACGGAACAGCGCGCGCAGCTTTTCGCGCAGCGGCGCGAGCGGTTCGAACACGCTGCGCAAGGCGGCGGCGCCGGTGTCGGCCTCGGAGAAGCCGGAGCGCATCAGGCCTTCGGCCAGGCTGGCGGCCTGGGTGAGCGCTTGCAGGTAGCGCGCGCGGTTGGCCGCCAGCTCACCAAAGATGTCGGCGCTGGCCAAGGTGGGCAGCACGGCCACCAGCGTGGCGCGCTCGCTTGAGCCAGCGGGCAGGCGGCCCGCCAGGCCCTGCGCGGCCTCGCGCATTGCTGCAAAGGGGCCGTTCAAGGCGGCGCCGGCAGCGCCCGGGTCGACGCGCTCAACCAGGCTTTGCGCACGCCCCAAGGCGGCGCTGAAGGCCGCGCTGCGTTGCGCCAGGGCCGCGCTGGCGGCATTGACTTCGGCGCTGGCCAACCAGCCCAGCACCGCGGCAAAACTGGCGGGTTGAATGCGCCGGCCCGTGGCGCCCAACATGCCGGCCACCACCACGCCCAGCCCGGCGCCGGCGTTCAGCGCGGGAAAACGTTGCAGGGTGGTGTTGATTTCATGCAGGGCGCCTTCCAGGGGGGCTTGCAGGCCCTGTGGGTTGACGCGCTCAAGCAGCGTCAGCGCTTGCGTGCGCAATTCGTCGAGTGAGCTGTCCCACTGCTCTAGACGAATGGCCTGGATGACCGACTCGCGGGCTTGGCCAATGGCCTGCTGCACGGGGGCAATGGCCTGCGCCACGGACAGTGAATCGAGCGCTTGCGTGATCTGGCTGAAGGCCGCGTTCAGCGGCTGCAGCAGGGTGTTCAAGTCGAGTTGCGCCAGCGCCCCGCGCACGCTGTCCAGGGCCTCACGCACCGGGGTCAGGGTCAAATCAGGTTCCAGGTCACGCACTTGCGTGGCCAGGTCTTCCAGCGCTTGATCCACCTCACCCAGCAACTGGCGCGGGCCGTTTTCTTCCACCACCGTGAGCAACGCCTGGAACTTCAGGTGCACGGTTTCAATCGCGGCGTCGAGGTCGTCGCGCAAGGCGAAGCCGTGATCGGGCGTGATGCCCAGCGTGTTCTTGATCTCGCCTGCCGTGGCATCGGTGTCAACGGCCTTGATGGGTTGCACCAGGGCGTCGACGTCGGATTTCATCGACTCGGGCAGCAGGTTGAACGGCACGGCGCCCACCACACCGGCCGCGGCGTCGATGGCGCTGACCGCCCCGTCGAAAATCGGTTTCATTTGCGCCTGGGCCAGCACGTCGGCAAAGCGCTGCACCTGCTGCGCCACGGCAGCCATGGCGGCGTCCAGATCAAGCTGTTCGACGGCGCTTCTGGCGTCGCCGAAGAAGGCGTCGATCTGCTGTTTGAAAGCGTCCAGCGCCGCATCAACCTGGCCCAGGGCAGCGCCGGCCGCGTCGGCGGCGGCCTGGAGTGCGGCTTCGATCTGCAAGACCAACTGCCGCACGGCGTCGAGTGCTTGGGCGATGGGTGCGACGAAAGTTTGAATCACGCCCACCAATTCATCCAGCGGCAAGGCCGCCACCGCGGCGCGCACTTGGTCGAGCGCCGCGCGCAGGCCGGCCAGCACCGCGTCGATCAGGCGTTGCAATTCGCGCAGCGGTTGGGTCAAGGTGCGCAGGCCATCGCTCAGCGGCAGGCTCACGAAGTCGAGGTTCAGCGTGTCAAGCGACGCCGCCAGACCCGCCACCTGGGTTTGCGCCGCGGCCAGCAGCGCACCCAGTCCGCCGGCCGGTGAGCCTGGGGGCGTGAAGGCCAGCACAGGCGCCAGCAACCCCGCCAGCGCAGCGGCGACACGGCGCGCAGGTGCGGCATCAGCCAGGCGGATCATGGCGCGGCCGGCATCGATTTCGCTTTGCAACCGCGCCACGTCAAGGTAAGCCAGGGTGGCCTCGTCCATGGCCAAACCAAAGGCAAAACGCTCGCGCAATTCGGCCAGTGATTTGGCGGCGGCGACCAGCTCCAGCACGAGCGCTGCCACGGCCGGGCTATTGGCTGGGTTGGCCGCATCCACCGCGGCCAAACGCTGCGCCAAGCCGGCCGGCCCGCTGCCCAGTGCTCTGAGCAGCGCGGCTTGCTGCTGCGCCAGGACACTCGGGTCCAGGCGGGTGCTCATCAGGGCCGAGAGTTGTTGTGCTTCAGCCAACACCGTTTCCAGGCACATCAACCCGCCCAGGATCTGCGTGGCGCCTTCCACGCCACGCAGGATGTCGAGGAACGGAAAGTCGGGGCCAGCGCCGCTGACATCAAGCTGGGGCAACAACGCCGCCAGGAGCTGCTGCACCACCTGCCCCTCAGGGGCGGCGCGTAGCAATTCGGCCACGCGCAGCAAGGTGGCCGCATGGCCGCCCACGCCGGGGCGGCTGAGTTCGTCGCGCAGGCGTGCAAGCACCTGTTCAAACAGCGCCGGCACGTCATTGGCGGCGATTTGATCGGCCAGCGCCACGATGGCTGTGAGCGGTTGCAGCACCGCGCCAACGCCGGGCAGCGCCGCCAGCGCACCCGGAATGCGGCCGGCCAGTTGCGCCACCGCCGCAGCCATCGGCGCCGCATTCACCGCACCCGCCGAGCCGGTGATCGCCTGCAGTTGCTGCGGGTTCAGCGATACCGTGATGACGCCCAACTGGCCCGTAGGCGCCTGCAACTGCGTGACCAGGCCGTTGCCCAACGCACGGCAATCCAGGCCGGTGCTCAGGGTTGCGCTCAGGCCCATGGCGCTAACTGAACAAATCGTCGAGCGGCGTTAACAGCTCGCCTGCCGAGGCCAAGGTGTCTTTCAGGCTTTTCGCCGCCGTCTCGACCGGGCTGAGCAAATCGCCGATCTGCGGCACGGCGCCCAGCAGGCCGGGCAGGTCGAGCAGATCCAGGCCCAGGTCGACATCGAAGCCGAGATCGGCGTCTACATCCAGGCCGAAATCCGCGCCAAAGCCCGGTGGTTCCGGTGGCTCGGTGTATTCGCGCAGCACCAGCCGGTAGCGAAATTCCTCGGGCCGCGCAGCGCTCTCTTCGAGCGTGAACGAGGTGATCAATACCTGTTCGAGTTCGCTTTCATTCACGATGTCGGCGACGAAATCAACCGGCTCGCCGGCGAAGAACTGGCCGCGCAGTTCCTTCAGAAAATCATCGCGCGCCTGGTCACCGCTGAGCGAGCCGAAAAGTTCGACTTCGAGCGCATCACGCCCCAGGTCTTGATGCAGGTCGCCCGACAACCCGGGCACGGGCAGCACCGCCAGGCGACGCGACTCACGGCTGGCAATGCCTTCGATGTGAGGCACTTCCCAGCGGCCGATCATCGGGCGCACAAGCATGGATTTGTTTCAGTCGTTGCGCACCAAGGGTGCGGCCAGGCGCTTGATCCCTTGCACGGCGGCATCGAACACAAACCAGGTTGCCAGGAAGGCCGCGCATTCGAGCGTGAAGCTGTGGAACTTGAAGAACAACTCGGCCAGCAGCCAGGCCGCGGCCAGGGTGGGCAGTTGTTCGGCCAGCAAGCGGCGCAACGGCAGCTCGCGCAACAAGGTGAACATCGATCAGCACTCCGCGAAACTGGCGCGCCGGCGCCGGGAGGCTGACTGTTACAAGCCCGGGCCGGCGCTTCTATCCCTAGGCCGCATGCGCGTAATCACCGATACCGGAACATCTCGCTGCACAGGGGAACATGCCTTTGCACAGGGGAACCGGGGCATGCAGCGGCGCACTTGCGCGGGCCACACCGCGCATCCCCCTCTTGGGGGGCGCGTGCTGCCCTCAGGTGTCAGCGGTGTAGACGATGAAGCCGTGGTGCGCGGCCACTTTGTCGTAGAGCAGCCGGCCCGCGGCATTGCTTTCGTGCGTTTGCCAATACACGCGCTTGGCGCCGGCCAAACGGGCTTGCTCGATCACGCCCTGAATCAGCGCGCGGCCGACACCGCGGCCGCGCTGCGCCGGTGCGGTGAACAGATCGTTCAAGTAGCACAGGGGCTCGATGCGCGTGGTGCTGCGGTGGAACAGGTAGTGCGCCAGGCCAACGAGCTGGCCATCGCTTTCGGCAACCAGCGCATGCACCGGCTCGTTTGCAGCGAAAAAGCGTTGCCAAGTGGTGGCAGTGGTTTCTTCACCCAGCGCCGTGACGCCAGCGCGACCATAGAAGGCGTTGTAGCCATCCCAAAGTGGGCGCCAGGCGGGCAGGTCGGAAGGGGCGACAGGGCGAATGAGAGGGGGCGTGCGCATGACGGGCGAGGTGGGCTGTCCAAGTTGCAAGCGTAGCCGTTGTGGCAGTGGCCATGGCCACCGCAGCATGGCCCCGAACACTTTATGCCTAGAACACTCGGCGGGAGTGATCGAAGAGTTGGCCACGAGGCCGGCAGGCCATTGAGAATCTGCCGTCATGGCGCGCAATTCCAGCAAGCTTGACGACGCCCTGCCGCGCTTGAGCGTGGCCGGCTTCGGCGCGGCGTGGCTGTTGTTCTGGCTGCTGATGGCCACCGTGGCGGTGCGCGACCACCTCATGCGCGGGCACACCGATCTGTGGCGCCCCTTGTTCTGGGAAGGCAGCTCAGCCTTGGTGGCCACACTGCTGGTGGCGGCCATGTGGCGCTGGCTGCACCGCGCTGACGCCTGGCTGCACCGGCCGGCGCGCTGGTTTGCGGCCGGTCTGGCCTGCCTGCTGCCGGCTGCGCTGCTGTTCGTGGTGGGCACCTATGCCCTGCGCCACGCGGTGTATGCCGGCTTGGGCCTGCGCTACACGCATGAGCCTTGGGCCGCGGTGTTTCTGTACGAGGGCCTGAAGTTCGGCCTGTTCTACCTGCTGTTTGCCGCGGTGGTGTTTGGTGTGCGCAGCCACGCCGCTCTCAGCGCGGCGCGTTTGCGCATCGAACGCGAAAGCGCGCTGGCGCAGCGTGCGCAACTGCTGCAACTGGCGCAGCAAATCGAGCCGCATTTCCTGTTCAACGCGCTGAACACCATTGCCGCGGCGGTGCACACCGACGCCGATTTGGCCGACAGCCTGCTCACCCAACTGGCGGTGCTGCTGCGCGCCGCCACCGACCTCAAGCGCCGGCCGCACTGCACCCTGGCTGAGGAGTTGCGCCTGGTGCAGGGCTACACCGCCATCATGTGTCGCCGTTTTGCTGATCGCGTCAGCCTGCACTTCGACATCGCGCCGCAGGCGCAAGGTTGCATCGTGCCCACCTTGCTCTTGCAGCCCCTGCTGGAAAACGCTTTCACCCATGGCGTGCAGGCCAGGCTGGCGCCCACGCGCATCGAGGTTGTGGCGCGCCTGCACGCGAACACCCTGTACATCGAGGTGCGCAACGACGCCCCGCGGCTGCCCGCTGCACCGGTGTTCGGCGTCGGCCTGGGCAACTTGCGCGAGCGCCTGGCGCTGCTGGGTGCGGCCGATGCCGCATTGAGCCTGAGCCAGGGCGAGACGGGCATCGTCACCGCGCGCATCGTGCTGCCCTGCGTGCACGCAGCATGAAGGCAATCTGCGGGCAGGCTGAAGGCCGTTTGATGCGCGTCTTGATCGTCGACGACGAAGCGCCGGCACGCGAACGCCTGCGCCGCTTGCTTGGCGCGTTTGTGCAGGTGCTCATCGTGGGCGAGGCGCGAAGCGGCGAAGAGGCATTGCGCCTGGTGCCGGTGCTGGCACCTGATGTGTTGTTCCTGGATGTGCAGATGCCCGAACTCAGTGGCTTGGACGTGGCCGCCTCGTTGCCCGACCCTGCTCCGGCCCTGGTGTTCGTGACCGCGCACAACCAGTACGCCGTGGGCGCGTTCGACGCCGCGGCGCTGGACTACCTGCTCAAGCCGGTGGAACCCGAACGCCTGGCGCGCTGCGTTGAACGCCTGCTACAACGTTCGACATCAGCCAAGCTGCAAGCCCGCCCGGTGCCGAGCCATTTGCTGATTCCCGACCGCGGGTGCACCCATGTGGTGGCGGTGGCGGAAATTTTGTGGCTGCAAGCCGCCGGCAACTACGTCATCGTTCACACCGCCCAGCGCTCGCCGCTGCTGCGCCGCACCCTGGCCGCATTGCTGGCCGACCTGGGTGCCGGCTTCGCGCGCTGCCACCGCGGCGCGGCCGTGGCGCTGGCGCAAGTGCAGGGCTTGCAGGTGGCCGGCAAGGGCGACGCCACCTTGCTGCTGCACGGTGGCACGCAGGTGCCGTGCAGCCGCCAGTACCGCGCTGAGTTGCGCGCTCGGCTGGTCGATAAACGCTGAGGCCCGGATCGGCTGGCCCCCACTGCGGCCCGGCCCGCCCCAAAACGCTGGCGCGATGGGTGTGAGCCGGCGATGCTGAGGCCCTGCCACCCTGGAGTTGCGCCATGACCCCGAACGACACCGCTGCCCCACCCGCGGTACCACCCGCGTTGCCCCCCGCGTTGCCCACCCCGCGCCTGGTGTTCCTCGACTGGGTGCGCGTGCTCGCCTTCACCCTGCTCGTGCTCTATCACGTGGGCATGTATTACGTTAGCTGGCCGTGGCACGTCAAGAGCGCGCAGCTGGTGCCGGCCCTCGAGCCCTTCATGCGCTTGAGCTCACCCTGGCGCATGGATTTGCTGTTCCTGGTTTCGGGCGTGGCCAGTGCTTGCCTGTGGGGCAAGTTGGGCGGCGGCAGGCGCTTCTTGCGCGA
>JAYUHT010000345.1:0-4580 GCA_043766725.1 Burkholderiales bacterium
TTTCGGAACACGAGGAAAACGATGGATTCGTTTGCCAGGCTAGGCGCAAACCACAGCCATAGCTCTCGCTATGGCGCGGATTTGCAACGACGCATGGCGAACGAAGACGAGTTTTCATGTTTCGAAATTTGTGGGTTGGAGTACTAGGCCGGTTGCACCCATGTTCGCCTTCGTCCTGCGCCGCCTGGCCGCCACGCTGCCGGTGTTGCTGATCGTGTCGGTGCTGGTCTTCTTGATGCTGCGCCTGACACCCGGCGACCCGGCCGCGGTGATGGCGGGTGACGCAGCGAGCACCGAACAGATCGCGCAAATTCGCACCGGCCTGGGGCTGGATCGCTCCATTCCCGAGCAATACGCGATCTGGTTCGGCAAGGTGTTGCAAGGCGACCTGGGCGAATCGTTCTATTACAAGACCCAGGTCACCACGTTGATCGGCCAGCGCGTGCAGGCCACCGTTTCACTGGCCGCGCTGACCATCACGTTGGCCGTGCTGGTGGCGGTGCCGCTGGGCGTGCTCGCGGCCTGGCGCTTCGGCGGCTGGCTCGACCGCGGCTTGATGGCGTTTTCGGTGCTCGGCTTTTCGGTGCCGGTATTCGTGCTGGCGTATGCGCTGATCTGGCTGGTTAGCCTCAAGCTGGACTGGTTCCCGGTGCAGGGCTACAAGCCCCTGGGCGACGGCGTGGGGCCGTGGCTGTACCACCTCACGCTGCCGGCGATCACGCTTTCAGTCATCTACATCGCGCTCATCGCCCGTGTCACACGCGCTTCGGTGTTAGAGACGCTGGGCGAAGACTACATTCGCACCGCGCGTGCCAAGGGCTTGCCCGAAAGCCTGGTGCTCAAGCGCCATGCGCTGGCCAATGCGGCGGTGCCGATCATCACCGTCATCGGCATCGGCGTGGCCTTGCTCATCGGCGGCGTGGTGGTCACCGAATCGGTGTATGCCATTCCCGGCCTGGGGCGGCTCACGGTGGATGCCGTGCTGGCGCGCGACTTTCCCACCATCCAGGGCGTGATCCTGTTGTTCAGTTTCGTCTACGTGATGATCAACCTGGTGATCGACCTGAGCTATGTGTTCTTTGACCCGCGTATCCGTTATTGATTCCGATATTGAGCATGGTCGAATCCACCGCCTCATTTGAATCGTTGTCGGTTGAAGCCGCCACCGTGCGCAGCCAGCCCAGCGCCTGGGCACGCGCACGGCGCAACTGGTCGGTGCGCCTGGGCGGCATGGTGTTGGCGCTGCTGGTGGTGATTGCCCTGGCCGCACCCTGGCTGGGCACGGTGGACCCGTCGCTGTTCGACCCGGCCAGCCGCGACCTGCTGCCCGGCCAGGCCGGCGAGATCACCACGCTGGAAGGCGAAACGCTGAAACACCGCTTCCTGATGGGCTCCGACAGCTTCGGCCGCGACATCTACAGCCGCGTGATCTACGGCACGCGGGTGTCGCTGATCGTGGGCCTGTGCACCGCCATCGTGGCCATGGCCTTCGGCATCGCCCTGGGCCTGTTTGCCGGCTTCATCCGCTGGTTGGATGGCCCGCTCATGCGCGTGATGGATGGCGTGATGGCCATACCCGCCATCCTGATCGCCATCGCCTTGGTGGCGATGTGGCGCGGCAGCCTGCTCACCGTGGTGGTGGCCATCGCCATTCCCGAAATTCCGCGCGTCACACGGCTGGTGCGCTCGCTGGTGCTGTCGATCCGCGAAGAGCCGTATGTGGAGGCTGCCATCGCCATGGGCACGCCCACGCTGGCCATCATGTGGCGCCACATCCTGCCCAATTGCGTGGCGCCGCTGGTGGTGCAAGGCACCTTCATCTGCGCCTCGGGCATTCTGGTCGAGGCCATCCTGTCATTTCTCGGCGTGGGCCTGCCGCCGGACATTCCCACCTGGGGCAACGTGATGGCCGAAGGGCGTGGCCAGTTCAACGAGTACCCGCACAACATCTTCTTCCCCGGGGTTTTTCTGGCGCTCACGGTGCTGGCAGTGAACATCCTCGGTGATGGCTTGCGTGATACGTTAGACCCGAAGATGGCGAAGCGGTTATGAGTACGCCAAGTCCGGCCGAAGCCGGCCACGCCGCTGATCTCATCCTTGATGTAAGGAACCTCAGCATCGCATTGCCGCCGGGCGGCGACCGCACCACGGCGGTAGAGAACGTTTCCTTCACCGTCGGCCGCGGCGAAATTGTCTGCCTGGTGGGCGAATCGGGTTCGGGCAAATCGGTCATCGCCCAGAGCGTGATGGGGCTGCTGCCCAAGACCCTGCCCGTCACACAAGGGCAGATCGTGCTGCAAGGCGAAGACATCACCCATGCACCGCTGAGCCGCCTGCGCGAGCTGCGCGCCACGCGCATGAGCATGATCTTTCAAGAGCCGATGACGGCGCTGAACCCGGTGATGACCTGTGGTGACCAGATCGACGAGGTGCTGGCGCAGCACACCTCGCTGAGCGCGCAGCAACGCCGCGACAAGGTGCTGGCCATCATCAACGAAGTGCTGCTGCCCGAGCCGCAGCGCATGCTGGCCAGCTACCCGCACCAGCTCAGCGGCGGGCAGCGCCAACGCATCATGATCGCCATGGCGTTGGTGTTGGAGCCCGCTCTGCTGATTGCCGACGAGCCCACCACGGCGCTCGATGTCACCACGCAGGCGCAGATCCTCAAACTGGTGCTGGCCTTGCAGGCCAAGCACGGCACGGGCGTGCTGTTCATCACCCACGACTTCGGCGTGGTGGCCGAAGTGGCACAGCGCGTGGCCGTGCTGCGCCTGGGCGAACTGGTTGAATTGGGCAGCAAGCACGCCGTGTTGCAGCGCCCGCAGCATGCCTACACCCGCATGCTGATCGGCGCCGTGCCCACCTTGCAATTGCGCAGCAGGCCGGTGGCTGCCGCGGCGCCTGTGGTGCTGGACGTTAAAGGGCTTGAGAAGACCTATCACGACCGCAGTTGGTTTGGCCAGGCGCGCACGGTGCATGCGGCCAAGAACGTGACGCTTCAAGTGAAGCGCGGCCAGACGCTGGGCATCGTGGGCGAGTCGGGCTCGGGCAAGAGCACGGTGGCGCGCTGCATCGTGCGCCTGGTGGACCCCACGGGCGGCGAAGTGCTGCTCAAAGGCGAAGACATCGCCATGATGGGCGCGACCCAACTGCGCCCGCTGCGCAAGCGCGTGCAGATCGTCTTCCAAGACCCTTACCGCTCGCTCAACCCGCGGCGCACCGTGGCGCAGGCCATGGTCGAAGGCCCGATGAATTACGGCATGGGGCGTGAAGCCGCGCTCAAGCGCGCGCACGAGCTGCTGTCACTGGTGCGCATGGATGCAAGTGCCCTGGAACGTTACCCGCATCAGTTCAGCGGCGGCCAGCGCCAGCGCATCTGCATCGCCCGCGCCTTGATGATGGAGCCTGAATTGCTGATCGCCGATGAAGCCGTGTCGGCGCTCGACGTTTCAGTGCAAAGCCAGGTGCTGAAGTTGCTGGAAGAGATTCGCGCGCGGCTCAACCTGGCCATGCTATTCATCACCCACGACCTGCGCGTGGCCTCTCAGGTGTGTGACCACCTGGCGGTGATGAGCCAGGGCGAGGTGGTGGAGTACGGGCCCGCGGCGCAGGTCTTCGGCAGCCCGCAGCATGCCTACACCCAGGCCTTGTTCAGCGCCGCGCCGGGGCGCGATTTCGCATTTGGTGTTTGAGCAGACGACCAGAGGAGACCGTTCATGCGTTTGTTGCTCGCCGCCATGAAGCACGAGACCAACACGTTCTCGCCCGTCATCACCGACCTGGCCCGCTTTTCGCGCAGTGGCGCCGCCGCCCCGCCCTGCGCTGATGAAGCGGTGGCGGCGTACCAGGGCACGGGCACGGTGCTGGGCGCTTACATCGACATTGCGCGGCGCGAAGGCGCGCAGTTCGAGGTGGCCATCGCCGCTGACGCCTGGCCCAGCGGGCCGGTGGAAGACGAGGCCTATGAAGCCATCACCGCGCCCATCCTGGCGGCGGTGAAGCGCGGCGGCTACAGCGCCATCTTGCTCGACTTGCACGGCGCCATGGTCACGCGCAGCTTTGAAGACGGCGAAGGCGAGCTGCTGCGCCGCATTCGCGCGCTCGACGCCACCACGCCCATCGCCGTGGCCTACGACATGCATGCCAACGTGTATGACGACATGGTGCGCCTGGCCAACGTGGTGGCCGGCTACCAGACCTACCCGCATGTGGACATGCATGAAACGGGCTTGCGCGCCGGCAATGCGCTGCTGCGCTTGCTGAAGGGCCAGGCACGCCCCACCACCGCCTGGGGCAACGTGCCGATGCTGCCGCACGTCATGCGCCAGGGCAGCGATGACTTTCCCAACAAGCAGCTGCAGGCGCAGGCCGCGGCGCTCGAGGCAGACCTTGCCGGCAGCGGCACACTTGCGGCCAGCCTGTTCACCGGTTTTCCACATGCCGACATCGTGCAGCTGAGCACGATCATCGCCGGCTATCACGAGTACCCACACACAGACACCTTTGCGACGGGTGCGCGCGCGGCGGACATCATGCTGCGCACACTGCGCGACGAACTGCAGCCAGTCATGCGCTGGGGC
>JAYUHT010000346.1:0-4568 GCA_043766725.1 Burkholderiales bacterium
GAGCAGCTCTTGCACGGCGCGCAAGTCGCCGCTGGACTGCAACAAGTGCGAGGCAAAGCTGTGGCGCAGCATGTGCGGGTGCACGCTGGTGGGCAGCCCCGCGTGCAAGGCCAGTGCCTTGAGCCGCGCGCGCACGCTGGCCGCGCCAAAACGCTTGCCGTTGCGCCCGACGAACAGCGCCGCCTCGTCGCCACGCGCCCACTGCGTGCGCAAGGCGATGTAGGCGCCCAGCGCGGTGGCCGCCGCAGCGCCCAGCGGCACGCTGCGCCGTTTGCCGCCCTTACCCAGCACATGCACCGTGGCGTCGGGCAGGTCGACCCAGCCGGCGGCGCCGGGGTGGGCCTGTGCATCCAGCGCCACCAGTTCGCCCACGCGCAAGCCGCTGCCGTAAAGCAGTTCGGCGATGGCATGGTCGCGCGCCCGTTGCACGGGCGATGCGCCCTGCGGCTCGGCGCTGGCCAGGGCCACCGCCTGGTCCACCGCCAGCGCCTTGGGCAAGGGCTTGGCCGCCTTGGGTGCACGCACGCCGGCCACCGGGTTGAGCGGGACCAGCCCCTGCGCGCCCCACCAGTGGTACAAGCCGCGCCAGCCCGACAGGATGATCGCCATGCTGGCCGGTGCCAGCCCTTGCACGCGCATTTGCCCGGCCCAGCGGCGCACGTGGTGGGGTTGCACCTGCGTGAGTTCAACGCCAGTTTGTGCGGCTTCGACTTGCAGGCGTTGCAGCGCCGAGCGCATCAGCACCAGGCTGCGCGGCGCCAGGCGGCGCTCGACTTTCAGGTGCTCAAGGTAGCGCTCCAGCTCAGGGCCGAGCGCAGTAGCGGTCACTGGAGTACCTTCGTGCTGCGCACTGCGGTATTCGCCTTGGGGACGGCCCGGCGGCTCATGGCCGCAGCATCAACCCTGCGGCAACAAGCGGCACAGCGCCGCGCTGGCCAGCTCGCCGATGCGTTCAAGGAACTCGGTGCCCATTTCGGCCGAATAGCGCGCCGGGTCGGGCGAGCCCAGCACCAGCATGCCGAAGGCGCGCGCTTCGTCGGGCGCGCGCAGCGGAATCATGGCCACCGACAACACGCTGGCGGCATCACCCAGCCAACGCGTGGCCTCAAAGTCAGCGTTCACGCCGCAGTAGGGCTGGGCCAGGCTGCTGGCGAAGGTTTTGACATCGTCGCTCACCGCGGCACCGTAGCTTTCCTCGCTGAATTGCGGCAACACGCCCCACACGCGCAGCGCGGCTTGCGGCACCATGAAGCGGCCTTGCAGGTCGGCCAGCAGGCAGCGCGGCAGGTCGCTGGCCTGCACCGTGAGCAGCATGCCGCGCGACCAGGCATGCAGCCGGTCGGCGATGACCATGTTGTCTTGCCCGGCGCGCAGCATTTCGATGATCTTGCGCTCCAGGCCCTTGATGCGTTCGCGCAGCATTTCCATCTGCCGCTCTTGCAGCGAGACGGCGCGCTGGCCGTGTGGGCTGGTGAGCTGCACGCTGGCCAACAACTCGGCATGGCGGTCGAAGAAGCCCGGCGTGTTCGCCAGGTAGTTGGCGATGTCGCTTTCCGTGATGCCTGCAATGCTCAAAGTTCTATCTCCCCTTCAAAAACCGTTTGTGCCGGGCCGGTCATCAACACCGGCTCGCCGGGCCCGGCCCAGGCGATGGTGACGCTGCCGCCGCGCATGTGCACGTGCACCTGCGCGGCCAGCAGGCCTTGCTGGATGCCGGCCACCACCGCAGCGCACGCGCCCGTGCCGCAGGCCAGGGTTTCGCCGGCGCCGCGTTCGAACACGCGCAGCTTGATGGCGTCGCGCCCTAACACCTGCATGAAGCCGACATTGACTTGCTGCGGGAAGGCATCGAGCACTTCCACCTCAGCGCCGAGGGCGACCACGTCGGCGGCGTCAACATCAGCCACTTGCATCACCGCATGCGGGTTGCCCATGGACAACACAGCCACTTCAACGCGGCCTTCTTCAACGCTGTTGTCGATCAACTCCAGCGGCCACAGCTCGCAGGCCTGCACGCGCCGCGGCACCAGGCCCTGGGGGTTGAACGGCACCTGCTCATGCTCGAAGCGCGGCGCACCCATGTCCACGGTGACGCGGCCATCGGCATGCGCATGCAGCTCGATCACCCGGTTAACGGTCTGCACCTTGATGCGCGGCTGGCTGCTCAAGCCCTTGTCGTGCACGTAGCGCACGAAGCAGCGCGCACCGTTGCCGCAATGCTCGACCTCGTCACCGCTGTTGTTGAAGATGCGGTAGCCGAAGTCGATGCCCGGGGCGGGGCTGGGTTCGACGATCAGGATCTGATCAGCGCCGATGCCGAAGTGGCGGTCGCCCAGGCGGCGAAACTGCTCGGCGCTCAGCTCGATGCGTTGGCGCGTGGCATCGAGCACGACGAAGTCGTTGCCCGCGCCTTGCATCTTGGTGAAGCGCAATTTCATGGGCCGATTATTGCTGCTGGGTTACTGCGGTGTCAGTCGTACAAAGGCGGCTGCCCCGGCGGGCGGGTCTTGAAGCGCCGGTGCACCCACAGATATTGCGCCGGGTCTTGCAGGATCTGCGACTCGATCCACTCATTCATGCGCCGGGCATCGGCCTGCGCATCGGCAGTGGGCCAATCCGGCCAGGGCTCCAGGAAGCGCACGCGCCAGCCCTGGCCGCCGGGCAGGATGTGCGCCACCACCGGCTGCACCAGCATGTTCAGGGAACGCGCCATGCGCGACGGCGCCAGCAGCGTGGCCGCGCTGACACCGAAAAAGGGCACGAAAGCGGCGTCCTTGGCGCCGAAGTCCATGTCGGGCAAATTGAAGAAGGCGTGGCCGCGGCGAATCGCGCGCACCAGCGGCAGGGCGGTTTCCTGGCGCGCGAAGACCTGGCCCAGGCCGAAGCGCAGGCGGCCGCGGCGCATGGCGGCATCCAACACCGCGTTGCTCTGCGCCTGGTAGATCGACACCACCTCGCGGCGCTGGAACAACTGCGTGGCCACGCCGGCCACATCGAGCGCCAGGAAATGTGGCACCAGCCACATCACCGGGCGCTGGCTGCGTTCGGCCAAGTGAACATCGCCTTCCACGGTGATCAGCCCCTTCAGCCGCTTGGGCGCGGCGTACCACAACAGGCTGCGCTCGAGCAAGCTGCGCCCGAGCCAGGTAAAGTGTTCACGCACCAAGGCCTGTTGCTGCGCCACGCTCAAATGCGGCAGGCACAGCGCCACGTTGCGCCGGGCCACGGCGCGCCGGGCGCGGCCGAACACGTGCAACACCGAACCCAGGCCGCGGCCCAGCGCTGCCAGCACGGGCAGCGGCAAACCGTGCAACAGCCACAACAGGCCCAGCAGGGCACGCGCAGGCAGTTGCTTCATTTGCCTCATGCCTGGCGCGGTGCTTTGTAGCGGTGATAGCCCCACAGGTACTGGGTTGGGCATTCGGCAATCACGGCCTGCATGTTGCGGTTCATCACTTCCGCGCCGCGCTTCAGATCGGGAGCGCCCGTGCCATCAGGTGCCGATTCAGGCAACGGCTCGGCCAGCTCGCGCACGTGCAGCACATAGCCGCGCCCGGCGTCTAACCGCTCACACCACAGGATGCCAACCTGCGCCCCGGTTTGTTGCACCAGCCGCGCAGCCAGGGTCATGGTGTAAGCCTCACGGCCGTAGAAGGGCGCCCACACGCCCAGGCCTTGCGGCGGCACCTGGTCGGGCAGCAGGCCCACGGTGTGGCCCTGTTTCAATGCGCGCAGCATCTGGCGCACGCCGGCCAGCGCGGCCGGCGCGGTGGCCAGATGGGTGCGCGCCCGCGCGCTTTCCTCCAACTCACGCAGCCAGCGTTGGCGCGCCGGGCGGTACAGCACGGTCATCGGCTGCTGTGGGCCGAAGCGCTGCGCATAGCCTTGTGCCGCAACCTCGAAGCTGCCCATGTGCGGCGTCAGCAGCACCAGGCCGCGGCCCTGTTCCCGCCCCCGTTCAAGCCAGGCTTGCATCAGCTCGGCACCTTCCCATGCCACCGCGTCAGCCATCGGTGCATCGCGGTCGCGCAGCCACAGCCGTGGCAACTCGCTCACCAGCTTGCCGGCCTGCGCCACGGCCGCGCGGCGCTGGCTGGCGTTCAACCCGGCCAGGGCGCTGTTCTCGCGCAGCCGCTGGCGGTAGCCGGGCGAGGCCGCGTAGCCCACCCAGCCCAGCACCGCACCCAGCGCGTGCAAAAGCCACAGCGGCCAACGGGCGAGGATCCGAACCAGGGTGAGCATGCTTCCTATAATCAGCGGGTCGCCGAGTTATGAACTACTTGCGGGGCGACATTAACCAATACCGCTAAAGCGTTCGCCGAATCGTTCTCGATGGTCAGGCCGGCAACGCACTGTGCAATCGACCTAGGAGCATTCAATTGGCGAACGACTTTCTCTTCACGTCGGAATCGGTTTCAGAAGGGCACCCCGACAAGGTGGCCGACCAGATTTCAGACGCCATTCTCGACGCAATCTTCAAGCAAGACCCGCGCAGCCGCGTGGCCGCCGAGACGCTGTGCAACACCGGCCTGGTGGTGCTGGCCGGTGAGATCACGACCAACGCCCAC
>JAYUHT010000347.1:0-4563 GCA_043766725.1 Burkholderiales bacterium
GGGAATTGGTGGAACGCCCACCGTTGTTGCAGCTCACCGCGTTGTAGCGCGCCGTGGCCGCAAAGCCTTCATCGGCCAACTTGATGGCGGGCTGCAACACCTGCGCCAGCGGCAGCGCCCCCCAGCGTTCCACGGCCATGGCGGTGCCGCGCACCATGCCCGGCACGCCCACGGCCACGCCTTGCAGCGAGGCGCTGGGCACGCCGACGAACATGTTGCGCGTGGCCGCCGCGGGCGCCTTCTCGCGCGTCTCCACCACAAAGGTTTCGCCCGTGCTGGCCAGGTGAATCATCATGAAACCGCCGCCGCCGATGCCGGCCGATTGCGGCTCCACCACGTTCAGCGCATAGGCCATGGCCACGGCCGCATCCACCGCATTGCCGCCTTGCTCCAGCACCAGCGCCCCAGCCTGCGCGCCATAGGGGTTGGCGGCGGACACAACCCCTTGCCGAAAGGCGCGCCCAGCCCAGACCGGCGGGTTGCCCTTGGCCTGCTTGGGCAGGGTGACGGCCCGCTCGATGCCCAAGGGCGCGTCGCCTTCGTCGGCTTGAGCGCGGGGCGCCAGGGCGCAAGCGAGCAGGGCGGCCAGCGCCAGTGGCGAGAGCGGTTTGGGCATGAACATGGCAGGTTCCTAGTGGGGCGCCCGCGCGGCACAAACATGGCCGCAGGCCGGTGGTGGAAGGTGGGGCGGCAACAGATGCTCAATGCCACTTCGCAGGCGCGCAATGCGGGTCAACACGGGGCATGAGGCCATAAAGACTTGGCACAGTACGCGCCTGCCCAGCAGGCCCCTCATTTGTAGTTTGATCGGAGTAAACAGCGATGTCCAAACCCCAGTTTCTTGCCGCCTTGCTGCTGGCCAGCCTGGCCACTGCGGCCGGCGCCCAGCAAGCCCCCGCCGCGGCCCCAGTCGCCCCGCCCGCCCCGGCCTGGAAGCAGGGCATGGCCCCTGGCCAGGAAACGTCGACCCTGCACCCCTTTGCGCCGCACCTCACCGGCCGCCCGGCCAGTGAGCTGCCCATAAACAAGCTGCGCGTGCCGCCGGGCTTCAAGATCGAGGTCTGGGCCGATGGCGTGCCCGAAGCGCGCTCGCTGGCCTTGGGCGACAAGGGCACCGTGTTCGTCAGCAACCGCAATTTGTCGAACGTCTATGCCATCACCGATGCCGGCGGCAAGCGCACGGTGAAGACCGTGCTCAAAGGCCAGCGGGCGCCCAACGGCATCGTCTTCGACAAAGGCACGCTGTACGTGGCCGAGCGCCACCGCATCACGCGCTACGACGGCATTGAAGACAAGCTCGACGCCCCCGGCACGGGCCAGGTGGTGATCGACAACCTTGACCCCACCAACCAGGCCGGCCACTTCTGGAAGTACCTGGCCATGGGGCCTGACGGCAAGCTGTACTTCAACATCGGCTCGCCGCAGAACATCACCATGCCCACCTACAACGAGGCCGCCATCGTTCGCGTCGACCCGCGCAATGGCGACATGGAAAACTTTGCGCAAGGGGTGCGCAACAGCGTGGGCATGGACTTCCACCCCGTGACCAAGGAGCTGTGGTTCACCGACCATGGCCGCGACTGGTTGGGCACTGATCTGCCGCATGACGAGTTGAACGTGGCCAAGACCAAGGGCCAGCATTTCGGCTTCCCGTATTGCCACCAGGGCGACTTGCTCGATGCGGCCTATGGCAAGAACCGCACCTGTGCCGAATTCACCCCGCCCGTTGACAAGCTCGGCGCCCACATCGCCCCGCTGGGCCTGCGCTTTTACACCGGCAACATGTTCCCGGCCGAGTACAAGAACACCATGTTCATCGCCATGCATGGCTCATGGAATCGCGACCCCAAGCAGGGCTACAACGTCGTCCACGTGGCCGTGGCGGCCGATGGCACCGTGACCAAGAAGCCCTTCGTCGAAGGCTTCCTGGAAAACGACAAAGGCGACCCGCCGATGTGGGGCCGCCCGGTCGATGTGTTGCAGTTGAAAGACGGCTCGATTCTGTTTTCCGACGACTACAACGGCATCATCTACCGCGTGAGTTACGCGCGGTAATGCACCTTCGCCAAGTGTTCATCGCAGCCGCATTGGCGGCTGCGCTCAGCGCGGCGCAGGCCGGCGCGGAAGAGGGCCGCGTCAAAGCGGCCGTGTGCGCGGCTTGCCATGGCGTCGACGGCAATTCAAGCCAGCCGATGATGCCTTCGCTGGCCGGCCAGCCGCGGCAGTTCATCGTCACCGCGTTGTTCATGTTCCGCGAAGGCCGGCGCGACAACCCGCAGATGGCGCCTTTCGTCAGCGCGTTGAGCAATGCCGATTTGAACGACCTGGCGGCGTTCTATGCGGCGCAGAAGCTGGCGCCGCCGGCGCGCCAGGCCAACGCCGAAGTCGTGGCCAAGGGCCGCGCGCTCACGGCGCAGCACAACTGCGTGGCCTGCCATACCGCGGCGTTAACAGGGCAGCAGCACATTCCCCGCCTGGCCGGGCAGCAGCAGGCCTATTTGCTGGAACAGTTGAAGCTCTTCAAGGCCGCCAAACGGGCAGACTTTGACGGCACCATGACCTCGGCCGCGCAGGCCCTTGCGGCGGAAGACCTGGAGCCGCTGGCGGAGTACCTGGCCACGCTGGTGGCGCCGTAGCGCGCAACGTGTGCGCGCCGGCAGCGCAGATGCCCAGGATCAGGTGTCAAAAGGTCGGAGCGGGCATGAACGGAACTTTCACGTTGCAGGCACGCTGGCCCGCGGCCATGAGCCTTGCCGCGCTGGTGGCACTGGTGGCCTGCGGCGGCGGTGGCAATGTCGCGGCAAGTGGCGACGTGCAGGCGCCGGTGGCCAGCATCGCCGCGCCGGCCAATTTCACCAGCGGCCTTGCGGGGTCGATCACGGTCACCGCCAACGCCAGCGACAACATCGGCGTCACGCTGATCGAAATCCAGCTCGATGGTCAGGCCGTGGGCAGCAACGGTAGCGGCGCCTCCCACAGCGTCGCCGTCGATACCAACGCCTATGCCTCGGGCCAGCACATCGTGCGCACACGTGCCAGCGACGCCGCCGGCAATCAATCGCCCTGGGTCACGGCCACCGTGAGCTTTGGCGGCAGCCGCATGCAAGCGGCGGGCTTCACGCGCCAAGCAAGCTGGATCACCGGCTTGTTGAACGCCACCGCGTTTGCGCAAGCGCCCGACGGCCGCCTGCTGGTGGCCCAGCAAGGCGGCGCGCTGCGCGTCGTGACGAGCGCCGGGGCGCTGCTCGGCACAGCCATGCTCACGGTGCCGAACATTGATTTCAGCGGCGAGCGCGGCCTGGTCGGCGTCACGCTGCACCCGGAGTTCGCCCGCAACGGCTGGGTCTATGTCTATCACACGACCACCGCCAACGGCACGCACAACCGCGTCACGCGCTATACCGCCAGCGGCGACAGCGCCAGTGGCGCCTTCGTCATTGCCGATCTGCCGGCGCTGTCGGCCGCGACCAACCACAACGGTGGTGCGATGCATTTCGGCAGCGACGGCAAGCTGTATGTCGCGGTGGGTGACAACGCCAACAGCGCCCAGGCGCCGGACGTGGCCAGCGTGTTCGGCAAGATGCTGCGTTTTAACGATGACGGCTCGATTCCCGGCGACAACCCAGTCTGCACCACGGCCGGCGTGCAGTCCTGCGCCATCTGGGCCCGCGGCCTGCGCAACCCCTTCACGTTCGCCGTGCAGCCGGGCACCGGGCGCATGCACATCAACGATGTTGGCCAAAACACCTGGGAAGAAATAAACCTCGGCACGCCGCTGGCGGACTACGGCTGGCCGAGCACCGAAGGCCCAACCAGCGCCGCGGGTGTCACCGCACCGCTCTTCGCCTACCGGCACAGCGCAACCAACCCGCCCTCCGGTGATGGCGCCTTCATTGGCGGCTGTGCGATCACCGGCGGTACTTTCTACCCCGGCAGCGGCGCCTTCCCGCCGGCCTATCGCGGCAGCTACTACTTCGCCGATTTCTGCAGCGCACTCATCGGCCGGCTCGACCTGGTCAACGGCAATGCAGCCTACGCCTTCGGCCAGGTGCCAAGTTCACCAGTGGACATGCTGGCGGGCCTGGATGGCGCGCTGTATGTTTTGACGCAATCGACCATCGTGCGCTTCAGCGCGCCTTGAGCGGGCCGACTCCATAGCGCAGCCCTTGACAGCGGAAGGTTTGGCGCCGCCGGCCGAGTACCTGACCACGCGGGTGCTGCGGTGACTCTCAGCTGACCGGCGGGTGCTGGCGCAGCAGCCGCCGCAGCGTCATCGGCATCACCCCGCCTTCACGCAGCTGTTCGCATTCCAGCCGCGTTTGCACGTCGGCGCGGGCGCTGAAGGCTTGCACCGCGCCGTGCACGCGCAGCACGCGCACGTGTACGGTGCAGCCGGGTGTTAGCGTATCGGCCATGGCGTCGACTTCGATGCGATCGCCCGGCACAAGCTTCAGCACGGCCGGGTGCGCCTGCGCCGGCAGGCACAGCGGCAACACGCCCATGCCGATGAGGTTGCTGCGGTGGATGCGCTCGAAGCTTTGCGCCAGCACCGCGCGAATGCCC
>JAYUHT010000348.1:0-4551 GCA_043766725.1 Burkholderiales bacterium
GGCCGGGTTGTGCGCGCTGGCGGCCTGGCAGGGCAGCTTCGGCCTGCTGCTGCTGGGCACCTTGCTGGCCGGCGGCATCATCGGCGCGGTGTTCGGCCCCAACCTGGCCGCGGCCACGCGCGACGTCTTGCCCCAGCCGTTCCTGGGCGCCTACCTGTCGCTCATGGGGGTGGCCGCGCTGGCGCTGGTGTTGATGCGTTTCATCCGCTTCGCGCCGGCCAACACCGCGGCGCAAAACGCGGCCAACCTGGCGGCCAGCCGGCCCTTGCGCGAGATCGCGCGCCAGCCGCTGTTCATCATCGCCGTGTCGGCTGCAGCCTTGAGTTATGGCGTGATGAACCTGCTGATGGCCGCCACGCCGATCGCCATGGCCCAGTGCAGCCACGCCTTCGCGGCCACGGCGCTGGTGCTGGAATGGCATGTCTTGGGCATGTTCGTGCCCAGCTTCTTCACCGGCAACTTGATCAAGAAATTCGGTGTGCTGCCGGTGATGGCCACCGGCCTGTTGCTCAACCTGGGCTGCGTGGCCTTCGCGCTGACCGGCACCGAGGTGATGAACTTCCTGGGCGCGCTGCTGGCCCTGGGCGTGGGCTGGAACTTTCTGTACATCGGCGGCACCACGCTGCTGACACAAACCTACCGGCCTGAAGAAAAGACCACCGCCCAGGGCGCGATGGACTTCTGCGTCTACGCCACCATGACAGTCACCTCATTCAGCTCGGGTGCGCTGGTCACCACCGGGGGTTGGCAATTCATGAACTATGGCTCGTTGTTGCCATTGGCGGCGCTGGCCTGCGCGTTAATCTGGCTTGCGCGGGTGCAGCGCGGCCAAGAGAATCGCGCTCCCGCGTAGCAAGGTTGCGGCGGGTTTAAATCATTCGAGGAGTTGAGTCATGAGCTTGTTGGACATCGTGGGTGGTCTGTTGGGTGGGGGCAAGGACGCGGGTGGCGGCGGCAATGCCGCTTTGCTCAACGCCGTGGTCGCCATGCTGAGCAACGGCTCGTCGATCGGCGGCTTGGGTGGCTTGGTGCAACAAATGCAGAAGAGCGGCCTGGGCGACGTGGTGGGCTCCTGGGTGGGCACGGGGCAGAACATGCCGATTTCGCCCGACCAGTTGAAGAACGCGCTGCCGCCTGATGTGCTGGGCGGCTTGCTCAGTCAGCTGGGTGGCGCGGCCGGCAGCACGGCCGGTGGTGCCGCCGTCTCGCAAGGCGATTTGCTGGGCCAGCTCGCCAGCATGCTGCCGCAGGTGGTGGACAAGCTCACCCCGCAAGGCCACGTGCCTGCCGGCGGCCTGGGCGGCGTGGGCGACTTGCTCGGCATGCTGATGAAGAAGTGAGTTCGTTGGCCGGTTCAGCGGTTCGAGCCGGGCACCAACTCAAAGCGGAACAGCCGGCATTCGATCGGCCCGTTCCAAAGCGGCGTGCGCCGCGACGCCTTGAGCCGCATGCGCCCGGGTAATTTCATGTCCGGGCTGAGCACGTGCGCTGTCCAGCCAGCGGGGTGCGCAGCGTAGGCGTGCTTCCAGTGTGCGGCCAGGCGTTCGAAGAACTGCTCATCGAGGTGTTCGGCTGGTTGTGGGTGCGGGTGCGGTCGCGCCTTGCCCGCCACCTCAATGCGCTCGCCATACGGCGGGTTGATCATCAGGGTGCCGGGCATGTCAGGCGGCAACGCGGGCGGCGCCCGCTCCAGCGCGTCGCCGCCATGAAATTGAATGGCTTGCGCCACACCGGCGCGTTCGGCATTGCGGCGCGCGAAATCAACCATGCGAAACGAGATGTCGCTGGCGTGAATGGGCACCGCGCTGGCGTGAATCGCGGCTTGCGCATGCGAACGCAGCCGCTGCAAGGCGGCGCGCGAGGCGGGATCGGCAAAGGGCAGCAGGCGCTCGAACGCGAAGCGGCGCTTCAGGCCCGGCGCGATGCCGCAGGCGATTTGCGCCGCTTCGATGGCGATGGTGCCCGAGCCACAACACGGGTCGTGCAGCGCGCCGCCCTGCGCCGGTGTGCCGTGCCAGCCGGCGGCGGCAAGCATCGCAGCGGCCAGGGTCTCCTTCAGCGGCGCCTCGCCCTTGTCTTCGCGCCAGCCGCGTTTGAACAGTGACTCGCCGGAGGAATCCACATACAGCGTGGCCTGGTCAGCGGTGAGGTGCAGCAGCAGGTTCAGGTCGGCGCCTTGCTTGTCGACATTCGGCCGCTCGCCTAACCTTTCGCGCAACTGGTCGCACACCGCATCCTTGATGCGCAGGGCGGCGAAATTCAGGCTGGGCAGGGGGCTGTGCTGGGCCGTGGTGTCCACTCGAAGCGTGTGTTTGGGCGTGATCCAGCTTGACCAATCGACACGCTGCGCCAAACCGTACAAGTCGCTCTCACTGCGGCATGGCCCGGTGGCCACTTCGATGAGCACGCGCTGCGCCAGCCGGCTGCCCAGGTTCAGCGCCATCACGGCCGCGGCGCCGCCGTGCAGCGAGACACCGCCGCGCCGCGTGTGGCCCTGCGCCTGCGGCAGCAGGGCCAGCACCTCGGCAGTGAGCAGGTCTTCCACGCCCGCGGCGCAGGGCAGGAACAGGGACCAGGTTTTTTCGTTCATCGGAGAGACCTTCGTGCTGCGCACTGCGGTGCGAGCCCCTTCGGGCGGCCGGGCGGGGCTCATCACATCGCCTTGCGCAGGTTGGCCGGCGCAATCTTCAACGCCTCGCGGTATTTGGCCACGGTGCGCCGAGCGACCGTGATGCCTTGCTCGTCGAGCATCTGGCTCAGTGCGCTGTCAGACAGCGGCTGCGCCGCGTCTTCCGCTGCAACCAGCTGTTTGATCAGCGCGCGCACCGCGGTGCTCGACGCGTTGCCGCCGGCCTCGGTGTTCAGTGACGAGCCGAAGAAATACTTCAGCTCATAGGTGCCCATCGGCGAGGCCAGGTACTTGGCGGTGGTGACGCGCGAGATGGTCGACTCGTGCAGCCCCAGTTCATCAGCAATCTCGCGCAGCACCAGCGGCTTCATGGCGATGGCACCGTGCGTGAAGAAGGCCTTCTGGCGTTCGACGATGGCGCGGGCCACACGCAAGATGGTGTCAAAGCGCTGCTGGATGTTCTTCATGAACCAGCGCGCTTCCTGCAACTGCGCGCCCAGCGGGCTGCCCGCGGCGCCACGCTGGCCGCGCAACGCTTGTGCATACAAGTCGTTGATGCGCAGCTTGGGCAGCACGTCGGGGTTGAGGCTGACCTTGAAGCCGCGCCCGGCGCGCTGCACCACCACATCGGGCACCACCACCGTGGCCTGGTTGGCGCTGAAGGCGCGGCCGGGCTTGGGGTCGCACGCCAGGATCAGCGCCTGGGCCTGGCGCACGGTGTCTTCGTCGCAGCCGCAGGCCGTGGCCAGGCGCTTCAGGTCGCGCCGCGCCAGCAGCTCAAGCTGCCCGGCGCAAATGGCCAGCGCCGCGGCGCGCGCCGCGCAGGCCGGCCCGCGCTTGAGTTGCAGGGCCAGGCATTCGCCCAGGTTGCGCGCGCCCACGCCGGGCGGGTCGAGCCGCTGCAACCAGGCCAGCGCCAGGCGCAGGCAGGCCAGTTGTTCATCAGCGTCCAGCTTGTCACCGAGCACCGCGGCCAGCGCGGGAAGCAGCTCTTCCAGCGCATCGGGCAGGTAGCCCTGCTCGTCGAGTGACTCGATCAACACCGCCAACGCGATGCGGTCGGGCCGCTCCAGGCGCAGGCCCGCCGCTTGCTCGCGCAGGTGCTCGGCCAGGTTGGGTGCGGACTGCTCGCCGCGCTCGGCCTCGAAGTCATCGTCGCTCGCAGGTGCGGTGGCGCTGGCGGGGGTTTCGCGGATGCCGTCGAAATCATCCCCCTCGGTGCCGTTCTCCCAGTCTTCGCGCTCGGTGCTGCCAAAGTCTTCGGCCTGCACTTCGGGCACGGTGGGGTCGCTGTCGCCGCTGTCGGGTTCGTCACGCTGGGCGTCGGCCACGGGGGTTGCAGCGGCCTCGAACGGCGGGGCGCCGTCTTCCTCCAACTCCAAAAAGGGGTTGGCGTCGAGCATCTGTTCCAGCTCTTGTTGCAGTTCGAGCGTGGACAGTTGCAGCAGCCGGATCGATTGCTGCAACTGCGGGGTCAGCGCCAGGTGTTGCGACAGGCGAACCTGCAGGGTCGGCTTCATGGACAACCCGCAACCTACATGCGGAAGTGTTCGCCGAGATAGACCTTGCGCACCTGCGCATTGGCAACGATCTCGTCGGGTGTGCCTTCGGCCAGCACCGAGCCTTCGCTGATGATGTAGGCGCGGTCGCAAATGCCCAAGGTCTCGCGCACGTTGTGGTCGGTGATCAGCACGCCGATGCCGCGCGCGCGCAGGAAACTGATGATGCGCTGGATCTCCAGCACGGCGATCGGGTCGACGCCGGCAAAGGGCTCGTCGAGCAAGATGAAGCGCGGCTGCGTGGCCAGCGCGCGCGCGATCTCCACGCGCCGCCGCTCGCCGCCTGAAAGCGCCGGGGCGGGTGAGTCACGCAGCTTGTCGATGCTCAGGTCGTGCAGCAGGCCGTCGAGCAACTCCTGGATG
>JAYUHT010000349.1:0-4543 GCA_043766725.1 Burkholderiales bacterium
GAAGAGTCAGAATCCAAATCCACAAGCAGTCCACTTGAACGTCAGACTAAGCCGGTCTGACTCAAGCCAACAGGCCTCCTCGAAACCCGGTGCGGTTCACAAGCCACAGCCTCACTCACACCCTCGAACTCCAGCAGCAGCCCATCCCCCAGGCTTTTCACAAGCCGTCCGCCGTGTTTGGGCAGAACCTGGGTTCGAACCTCGTTGACAAAGCGTCGCCAGCGGTCGATCACGTCGGCTTCATTGGCCTGCATGAGTCGGACCGACTCGACGACATCCACCACCACGATCGCTCGCCGTTGCTGCCGCAGTTCGGGCCATTCGGTTGAGGCGCTCGGGGGCTCGGGTTCAATCGTCACGACTGTTGCCTTGGGTTGCATCCCCATTTTGATGGAGAAGATTTGCGCCTGCCAGCCCTAGCTTCGCGGCGCGTCGTTCCTCACCAATTCGTGGGATGCGCCGCCTGCGCGGCCGACCTACAGTTTGTTGCATGCCCCATCTGGGCGCATCAAGCGCAGCGCGTTGCGACGTGCCTGCGGCTGTTCTCAACCCATCGAAAGACTCACCATGACTCTCACCCGATTGACCTCTGCGCTGGCTGCGGCCGGCGTGACTTCCACCTTGCTGGTGGCCTGTGGCGGCGGCGGGGGCGACACCATCGTGCCGCCACCGCCCGTCGCCGCCAGCGTCAAGCTGGAAGGTGTGGCGGCCATCGGGCGCGCCTTTGCGGGCGCGATGGTCAGCGTGACCGACAGCACCGGCAAATCCGCCAGCATGGCCGCGCCGGTGGGTGCGGACGGCAAGTATGTGATCGACGTGACGGGGCTGACCGCACCGCTCGTCATCACCGCCACCGGTGCGGTGGGGGACCTCAGCATGACCCTGCTTTCGGTGCTGGCCGGCGCATTGCCGGCGAACGGGTCGGTGGCGCTCAGCATCTCGCCGTTGTCGCACGCGCTGGCCAGCATGCTGTCGTCCAGCGGCAACCCGGTCGACCTGAAAACCAGCGACGTGAGCGCTGACAAAGTCGCCGCCAAGATCGAGGTGTTGCGTGCCGCCATCGCCGGCGCGCTGACCAGTGCCGGCCTCGACGCCACCACGTTCAACCCGCTGACGGCTCCCATCGTGCCCGGCACCGGCACCGGCTTCGACCAGGTGATCGAGAGCGTGAAGGTCACCGCTGGCAGCGGCGGCGTCGTGCTGCGCGATGCGCTGGCCGGGGACACGAGCCTGGTGTTGACGCCGGCCACGAAGAAGGAAGACGTCGAAGGGCCGAAGAGCCTGCCGGCACCAGCGCCCGACGCACCCAAGTTGTCCGACGCGGTGGCTGCCATGGCGGCGCTGGAGGCAGCGCTGAACAAGTGCTTTGCGGTGGGCCCTGTTGATCGGGCCACGCTCGACGTGAACGGCAACGTCGTGGATGTGAAGGGCGAGTGTCTGGACGTCGGCAAGTTCTTCCCCGGCGACTACCTGAACAGCAGCTACACCGGCAGCGAGTCATACGGGCCGCAACTGAAAGACGCGCTGATGACCGGCGCGAAGTGGCGGCTCGACATCGACCGCTTCACCAAAGGCACGGACGGCAACGACTACGCGACCCTGGTGATGCGCTACACCCGTGCCGACGCGTTGACCAGCAACCGCGTCGACACGGTGCGCAAGTTCCCGGTGCCGCAGGGCGATCAGGTGGTGGGCTGGCACGTGTCCGGCAACCGTCGGGCCTTCGACGCGGTGGTCAACCCCTTTCTGAACCGCACTCTGTTCACCAGCGCCGAGCGGCCGCTCAACGGGCAGGGCGTGCAGACGGACCAGTTCAACGGGAACAGCTACTTTGAAAGCGGCATCCGGCTGTTCTTCAATCCGCTGCGCCACCCGAACGTGCGTGCGGTGCGGGTGACGAACGACAAGCCGGGCGGCCCGCTGCCAGCCGCCGGTGTGGTGCTGGGCCGCGCGAACACCACGCTGCCCAGCGGCTGCGGGCGCGACGCGCGGATGGTGATCGCCAATCAGACGGGTGATGTGAACATCGGCGAGGTCGGCTTCCGCTCGAACAACAGCTACATCCTCGACCGCGATTCGGTCGACCCGGCCAAGCCGATTTCCAAGTCGGCGTGGAAGCCCTACAACGACCATGCGGCAGCGCCCATCACGGCACCGATCCCGGCCTACACCCGCTACCGGTTCGATGTTTTCTACATCGGCAACAACAGCGCCACACCAAACGCCACATTCAGCGCGCCGCACATTGCGGCGGTGCCGCTGGCGGCGAGTGGCAGCGCGTTCAAGTGGGCCGAGTTCACCGCCGACACTGCCGCTTTTGTGAAGCCAGGTCTGGCCATCGACAAGCCGGTGCTGAGCTGGACGCTGCCCAGCGGTGCACTCAACCCGACCAGCGTCTACGGCTACTCGCGGGTCAGCAACGGCACCGCGCGCACCCAGCCCGGCGGGGTGGTTGCCACGGCTGCTGACCGCAGTGCGACGCTGGACAACAGCGCGCCGGCTCCGGGTTGCGCCAGCGGCGCGTCGTTGGCCGAGCTGGGCACCAGCGGGTTCGGCTTCCGCGGCGTCGGCATGTTCCTCGTCGACCCCGGCTTCGTGCGTCATGAGAACGCGCTTCAGTGGAGCAACTACCAGTAAGCGAACCGCTGGCGCACATGAAAAGGGGCGGCCCTGCCGCCCCTTTTTTGCCAGCGCCGATCACTGAACGGTGTTGCGCCCTGCGGTCTCGGCCTCTTGCGGCGGCGCCTTGTCGGCTGCAGCGGTGGGCGGCGCAAAGCGCTGGTTCGGCTTGTCGGCCCGCGCATACAAGCCCTGCACATCGGGGATGTTGGGTTGCAGGTCCGTGATGCGTGTGGCACCCGCCGGGTGGGTGCTCAGCCACTGCGGCGGCGCGCCCTTGTTGGCCTTCGCCATTTTTTGCCACAACTGAACGCTGGCTTGCGGGTCGTAGCCGGCGCGCGCGGCCAGGTCGAGGCCGATCTTGTCGGCTTCGGATTCGTCGTCGCGGCCGAACTTCAGCGTGATGAGTTGCCCGCCCATGTCGGCCAGGTACCGCCCGCCGCCGCCCAGGCCCAGCAAGGCCGAGCCGAGTTCGATGACGCCGCGCGTGGCGGCCGTTTTGCCCATGCGCTCGCGCGCGTGTTCGCGCAGCGCGTGGGCAATTTCGTGGCCCATCACCTGCGCCACTTCGTCGTCGGTGAGCTTCAACTGATCGAGGATGCCGTAGTAAAACGCGATCTTGCCGCCCGGCATGCAGAAGGCGTTGACCTGCTTGCCGCCGATCAGGTTGACCTCCCACTTCCACTGCGCAGCGCGCGGCGTGCTGTTCAGGTTGGGCGAGTTGCTGAACGGGATCAGCCGCTGCGCGATGGCGCGCAGCCGCACCACCTGCGGGTGCTTGTCGGGTGCCAGCGCACGCTGCTGCGCGGCCTGCTGCAGCATCTGCCGGTGGTGCTGCTCGGCGGCGGCTTCCACCTGCTCGGCCGGCACCAGCTTGGCCAGCGACGATTGCTTGTCGACCACCACGCCGTCGCGCGCCAGCACCGGCAACGACAACGCCGCACCGACGCCCAGCAGCGCACCGGTGAACAGCCTGCGCGAGTGCAGCGCGCAGCCGCATCCATAGGCATGCAGGCCCAGCGACGGGTCGGGCGTGAAGTCGGCTTCAGCGTTGAAAGGGAGGCTCATTGGGGGGCTCGCAATGCGGGTCAGGAAAGGTGAGATGGGGGCGGCGCGCGGTGGTTCCAACGGCGCTGCGTCAATCGTCCAGCAGCGGCGCGTCGGGGTCCACCTCCAGCGCCTGCACTGCGGCACGCAGCCACCACAGCATGCCCAACGCCGGCAGCGCCAGCACGGTGGACACGATGAAGAAGGTGGGCCAGCCGATCGACTCGGCCAGCACGCCGGCCAGCGGCCCGACCCAGACCCGGCCGACCGACGCAAAGGCCGACAGCAAGGCGAACTGCGTGGCGGTGAAACGCTGGTTGCACAGGCTCATCAAAAAGGCCACGAAGGCCGCCGTGCCCATGCCGCCCGACAGGTTCTCGGCCGCAATCACCAGCAGCAACCCGCCGTCCACTGGGGCCGCGTGGGCCAGCTTGACGAAGCCCCAGTCGAACGCAGGAATGACGACGCCGGGCAGCAGGCCTTTGCCATTCACCGCCAGCCACCAGAAGCCCAGGTTGCTCAGCATTTGCAGCACGCCGAACAACATCAGCGCGCGCCACAGGCCCAGGCGCAGCATCAGCACACCGCCCAGCAAGGCGCCGCCAATGGTCAGCCACAGACCGATGACTTTGTTCACCACGCCAACCTCGGCGGTGCTGAAGGCCATGGCCTTGATGAGGAAGGGCGTCATCAGCGAGCCGGCAAACGCATCACCCAGCTTGTAGAGCACGATGAAGGCCAGGAAGGCGGCCGCACCGCGCTGGCTGAAGTAGCTGTTCAGGCGGAGGGTTCGACTTACATGGCCGACAACGACGGCGACTCCGATGAGGCCCGCGTGCTCAGGCCGCTGCAGGCCGCGGCGTGTACGTATCGCATC
>JAYUHT010000350.1:0-4527 GCA_043766725.1 Burkholderiales bacterium
GGGCGGCATCACGGCCGGCATCTACCCCACTTCGCCCGGGCCCGAGGTGGAATACCTGGTGGCGTTGTCGCAAGCACCCATCATCGTGTGCGAAGACCAAGAACAGCTCGACAAGATCTTGTCGGTGCGCGAACGCCTGCCGCACTTGCGCGCCATCGTCATCATCGACCCGCGCGGCCTGCGCCGCTATGCGCGCGAAGGCCTGCACGACTTCGACGCCGTGGTGGCGCTGGGCCGCGAATTTGAAGCGCAAGAACCGGCCGTCGCAGCGCAAGCCTGCAGCGGCCCGGCGCTGGATGATACGGCCTTGATGGTGTTCACATCAGGCTCCACCGGCCGGCCCAAGGCGGCCATGATGAGTTGGCGCGGGCTGGGCGCGGCGGCGCGCGGCCTGAACACCGTGGTGCGCTGCACCGAGCGCGATTCCGTGGTGTCGTACCTGCCGCTGTGCCATGTGGCCGAGCAAATCTTCTCGTTGCAAATACCGCTGGCCGTGGGCGCGGTGGTCAACTTCGCCGAAAGCCTGCGCACGGTGCAGGAAGACCTGCGCGAACTGTCGCCGCAAGTGTTCTTCGGCGTGCCACGCATCTGGGAAAAGTTTCACGCCGCCATCCAGACCAAGGTGCGCGAATCGGGTGGCCTGCGGCGCTGGTTGGTTGAACGCGTGTTGGCTAGCCTGCAAAGCAGTGCTGCGCTGCCGCGTGCGCAGTGGAGCTGGTGGCAGCGCGCGCATTGGGCGCTGTGCTACGTGCTGGTGCTGCGCGCCTTGCTCAACTTCATCGGCCTGCGCCGCTGCCGCGTGGCGGTGTCGGCCGGCGCGCCCATCGCGCCCGAAATCATGGCGTTCTTTCGCATGCTCGGCTTGCCGCTGCGCGAGGCTTACGGCTTGACCGAAGCCTCGGGCGCATCCACCGTGCAGCATGGCGACGCCTCGCCCGTGGGCACCGTCGGCACGGCCTTCCCGGGTATCGAAGTCGAACTGGCCGAAGACGGCGAAGTGCTGATCCGCGGCGAGGTGGTGTTCCAGGGTTACTTCAAGAACGAGGCCACCACGCGCGAAGTGGTCGATGCTGAAGGCTGGCTGCACACGGGCGACGTGGGGCGCTGGGAAGCGGTGGCCGCTGCACCCGGCGGGCGCGAGCTGCGCATCGTCGACCGTAAGAAGGACATCATGATCACCGCGGGCGGAAAGAACATCACGCCCAGCGAAATTGAAAACGCGCTGCGCTTTTCGCCCTACATCAAAGAAGCCATCGTCATCGCCGACCGCCGCCGCTTCGTCAGCGCGCTGGTGCAGATCGACTTTGAAGCCACCAGTCAATGGGCCGAAGAACAAGGCCTGGCCTACACCCACTTTCGCAGCCTGGTGGAACTGACGCCGGTGCGCGGCCTGATTCAAAAGGAGGTGGACGCCGTGAACGCGCGCATGCCGCAAGTGCAACAGGTGCGCAAGTTCCATTTGCTGGTGAAAGAGCTTGACCATGACGACGGCGAACTCACCGCCACCATGAAGGTGCGGCGCAAGAGCATTGCCGAGAAGTATGCGCAGGTGATTGAGGACATCTATGCCTGAAGATCAAGCGCACAACACGCCGCACATGGCGCAGCGCAGCCGGTGTTCGTGGGGAGCTGAGCAATGAGCCGAGAAGCTGTGAAGCCGGGCGCCCGGCTTGAAGCCGCCGAGCCCGGCATCGCCGTGCTGCGCCTGTGCAACCCGGCGCGGCTGAATGCCTTGACCGACGAGGCCGTGGCCGAGGTGGGCCGTCTGCTGGCGCAGGTAGACGCTGACCCGACCTTGCGCGTGCTGATCCTCACTGGCGAAGGCCGCGGCTTCTGCGCCGGCTTCGACTTGAGCCTGGCCGCCGCGGCACCGGGCCAGGCCGAGCTGGGCGAAACCGCGGCCTGGATGCAGCGCCAGGAAACCTTCGCCGGCCTGGTGACACGGCTGCGCGCCTTGCGCGTGCCGGTGATCGCCGCCGTGAACGGCCCGGCCAATGGCGCTGGCTTGGGTCTAGCGTTAGCTTGCGAGATTCGCATCGCCGCGGCCAGCGCCGCATTCAACTCGGCCTTTGTGAAGGTCGGCATGAGCAGTTGCGACGTCGGCGTGAGCTGGTTGCTGCCGCGCTGCGTGGGCATCAGCCAGGCCTTCAGCATCATGCTCACCGGGCGCATGGTGGGCGCCGAAGAAGCGCTGCGCATCGGCTTAGTCTCACAGCTTGTGGCTGACGATCAGTTGATGGAACAAGCGCTGAACACCGCGCGCCAGATTGCCGCCAACAGCGCCTTCGGTGTGTGGATGACCAAGCGCGGCGCCTGGGCCAACCTCGAAGCCGGCAGCTTGCAAGCGACCATCGAGCTGGAAAACCGCACGCAGATCTTGGCGCGCACCACGGGGGAATTGGCGCGGGCGGCGAACGCGCTGGTGAGCCGCAGGCAGGGTGGTGGCGTGAGCGACAAGTCGGTTTGACGGAACGGCCACGGCCGTTCCTCTGCGCGCTCGGCGACTCCGCAAGCGCTAGGTCAGCGCCGGGTCGCTTGCTAAGGCAGCCGTCTTAGTGCTTTCGCCGGATTGAGGCCTTGCCTACTGCACGAGTGATGTGTAGCTCGCTCTCTGAAATGCCTCGCTTGCGCGCAACGTCAAGCACGGCTGCTGCAGCCTCAGGTGTGTCGTTCGCAAGCAGGTAGCTTGCCTCCGCGCTGTATATGGCGGCATTCCGGGTTTTCGCACCGATTCGCTCTTGCCGAAGCTTTGAGGCTGCTGGCCCGTTGCCCGTCTTCTCCAACAGCATGGCTTCTATCGACGCAGTGAAGTCGTCGCTGGCGCGTCGCGCTTTGGCCTGCGAGATGATCTCGGCCGCTTTGTCCAGGTCATCACTGACGACCCAGTAGGTGGCCTCTGCGGAGAACAACGGAGGGTGGCCTGACCCGGCATGAATTCGGCCGCGTCGAAGCTGTGATGCTTCTGGTCCCCGTCCGGTCTTCTCCAGACATTCCGCTTCAATCACGGTGACGGCATCGTTGATGGCCTGTGGGTGATCTATTCGATGCTTGTCCAGTCGACTGAGGAACCGGTTGGCCCCCTCGCGGCCATCCAGCAGCAGCCGTGCCCCAACGTTTGCAAGATACGGCGGGTAATCTGGGTTTCCCGCCAGCGCCTGTTCGTGGCAACTCAAAACCTCCGTTCGCTTCGCCCCGAGCTTGTGCAGCAATTCACCCTGAAAACGCCAGGCGCGATGCTCGCGTGGATCGAGCTTGGTAATCAGTCGTAGCACCTGCACTTGATCTTTGGGCGATGCACCCATGGTCCGAAGCTTCTCGTCATGTTCCCAAAGGCGTTGGAGGGCCCAGGTTCCATGCCCACGCAATAGATCCATTGACACTGCATCAATGGCATTGGTACGCCCGGCTGCGGTCGCATGATGCGTGGCCTCCACGGCACTGAGAATGTTTTGCTGCGTCACTCGCTGCGTGGGCGTCAGGCTGTCAAGCCAACAGTCGGCCACGACGCTGTGAAGACGTTCAATGACCTGCCGCGCGTCATCGCCAACGGTTGATGGGAGATCACCCGATGCGCCATCTTCGCTGGCATCGGGATACCCAAGTCTGTGCCTCACCCAGCCCGCGACGAAGCCATGCAAGTAGAAGCACGACTGCAATCCTTCGCTTGCAACCATGCATCGCCGATCCAGACCTTCCCAGCCGCCCGGTGTTCCGAGTCGTTGTTCCAGCGTGTCGATGTGGCCATGAGGAATCGAATTCCGATACAGCGACAGCACTTGAAGCATGCGCCGCTCATCTTCGGAAAGGAGCCGGTCATACAGTTCGGCAAGCAACTGGCTCTCGATCCGTTGCTCGATTGCACCCAGGAGGCTTACTAGTGCGTCCAAGGGGGCAACAGCCTTGGCGCGTGCGACTTCGATCAACAGTCTTGTTGCCAATGGATGCGCATGCTTTCCCTGGCCGCCACCCAGCCAGCCGTAGATGCGCTTCAGCGAGGTGCCTGAGTACTGCCAACTCAATTCCTGGCCCTTGGGCGCCGCAGCGGCAAGCCACTTGCCCAGGGATTCCCTCTCAAGGCCCGGCACCTCGATCATGGTGACGGCCATCGCCGCGAGGGCCGCAGGTGGCCGTTCGCCAAGTTCAAAGACCCACGTCCATCGATCTCGAAAGGCCCGTCGCGCGGCACGAACAAAAGTGGCCAACTCGGCACTGAGCCAGTTTGGGCCGTCAAACCAAAGGTGAGCCCTGTCTACCCAAATCACTACGCCGCGTGCATCAGGGTACTGATTGCGTAGGTGCTCTTCGACCTGTGTGACCGATCCATCGGGCAGCGTCGGTCGTTCAGCGCGTTCACCAAGAATTTCAGCAAGCGTCGTAAAGAGCGCTTGCCTGGTGCTTGCTACGCCAGCAGGCATGTGCAGCCATTCGTCTGGCCTCCAATTCGATTGAAGCTGTCGCAGCAGCGATGACTTGCCGTTTCCACGGAAGCCGAAGACACCGACCGCATCGTGCTGGCCCAGCGCGAAG
>JAYUHT010000351.1:0-4502 GCA_043766725.1 Burkholderiales bacterium
GGCGACCCGGTGGAAATTGCCGCGCGCTACAACGAACAAGGCGCTGATGAGCTGACGTTTCTGGACATCACCGCCACCAGCGACGCGCGCGACGTCATCCTGCACATCATTGAAGCCGTGGCCGACCAGGTCTTCATTCCGCTCACCGTGGGCGGCGGCGTGCGCAGCGTGACCGATGTGCGCCGGCTGCTCAACGCCGGGGCCGACAAGGTCAGCTTCAACTCCGCCGCCGTGGCCAACCCGCAGGTGATCCGCGACGCGGCCGACAAATACGGCGCGCAATGCATCGTGGTGGCGATCGATGCCAAAGCGCGGCGCGGCGATGACTTGGCACAGCGCGGCCCGGGCTGGGATGTGTACACCCATGGCGGGCGCCAGAACACCGGCCTGGATGCGGTGGCCTGGGCGCGGCAAATGGCCGCGCTGGGGGCCGGCGAGATCTTGCTCACCAGCATGGACCGTGACGGCACCAAGATCGGCTTCGACCTCGAGCTCACGCGCGCGGTGAGTGATGCGGTGAGCGTGCCCGTCATCGCCTCTGGCGGCGTTGGCACGCTGGAGCACTTGTCTGCCGGCATCCGGCTGGGTGGGGCTGACGCAGTGTTGGCCGCCAGCATCTTTCACTACGGCGAGTTCACCGTCGGCCAAGCCAAGGCGCTGCTGGCGCGCGACGGCATTGCGGTGCGGCTGTGAAGGCGCCGCGGGCCGACGCGCGCCCGGCCCCCGGCCCGGTGGGGCGCGTGCTGCAACACGAAGTGCGCCTCATCGGCGGCCGAAATCACGAAGTCCGCCTGATCGGCGGCCGAAATCACGAAGTCCGCCTGATCGGCGGCCAGTGGAAACGCAGCAAGCTGCCCGTGGCCGATGTGCCCGGGCTGCGGCCCACACCAGACCGCGTGCGCGAGACGCTGTTCAACTGGTTGGGGCAAGACCTGACGGGCTGGCGCTGCCTCGATGCGTTTGCCGGCAGCGGCGCGCTGGGCTTCGAGGCCGCCTCACGCGGCGCAGCCGAAGTGGTGCTGCTGGAGCGCCAGTTGGTCCTGGTGCACAGCCTGCGCGCGTCGCAAAAGCGCCTGGGCGCCGTGGCGCTGCGCATCGAGCAGGCCGATGCGCTGCCGTGGTTGGCGCGCTGCCCGCGCGAGCGCTTCGACCTCATCTTCCTGGACCCGCCCTTTGATAGCACGTTGGCGCTGCGCGCGGTTGATGCGGCCCGGCCCTTGTTGCGCCCGGGTGGTTTGATCTATCTCGAGCATTCGAGGCCCTGGGCAAACGACATTGCCGGGCTGACGCTGCACCGGCAGGCGCGTGCTGGCGCGGTGCACTATCACTTGCTGCGCGGCTACACTGATTCGAACGCGTTGCCCAGCCTCCCAGAAAGGCCCACACCTTGACCACCGTGACGCCCCTGACCGCCGTTTACCCCGGCACGTTCGACCCGGTGACGCTGGGCCATGAAGACCTGATGCGCCGCGCCGCGCACTTGTTCGACCGGCTGATCCTGGCGGTGGCGGTGGGCCACCACAAGCGCACCATGTTCACCATCGACGAACGGCTGGACATGGCGCGCGAGATTGCCAGCCCCTACCCCAACGTGCAGGTGATGCCGTTTCGCGGCCTGCTGCGCGACTTCGTGGTGGGCAACCACGGCGACGTGGTGGTGCGCGGCCTGCGCGCGATGAGTGATTTCGACTACGAATTCCAGATGGCCGGCATGAACCGTCAACTCATGCCCGAGGTGGAAACGCTGTTCCTCACGCCGTCTGACCAGTACCAGTACATCAGCGGCACGTTCGTGCGCGAGATCGCCACGCTGGGTGGCGACGTCTCCAAATTCGTGGCGCCCTCGGTGCTCAGCCGCCTGCGCGAGCGCGTGGCGCAACCGCAGGAGTGAAGGGCTGAGCAATGGCGCTGCTGATCACGAATGAGTGCATCAATTGCGATGTATGTGAGCCCGAGTGCCCGAACGAAGCCATCTTCCTGGGCCCTGAGATCTACCAGATCGACTCGGCCAAGTGCACCGAGTGCGTGGGCCACTTCGATGAGCCGCAGTGCGTGCAGGTCTGCCCGGTGAGCTGCATCCCGCAAGACCCCGCCCACCCGGAAACGCGCCAGCAGTTGCAGGCCAAGTACCTGTGGTTGGTGAAGGCGGTGCAGGCCGGCACGCCCTGAAGTCGCGGGCAGGCTCAGGTCAGGCGGCCCTGGCCGCCTTGCTCTTCTTTGGGTTCGCAGGCGCCTTGACCGGCGCGCTCAATTTGTCATCGGCGGGCTCGGCATGGCGCCGGCGCGGCTTTTTCTTTGCCTTGGCTTGAGGCTTGGCGGCCGAGGCCGCTGCAGCCGGCGGTTTGATGCCCGCCGCCAGTTGCCCCTTGGCCGCAGCTTCGCGCTGGCGCCGCTCGGCGGCCAAAGAATTGGCCTGTTGCGCATCGGCGCGCGCGGCCGCCGCAGACTGTCGCTGCTGCTCGGCGCTGCGTGCATCGTCTGTCATCACAGCCTTGCCGCCGGGGCAGGGGGTTTGCGAGTACTGCTTGCCGTCGCCGCAGCGGTAAACGGTTTGGGCGCTGGCGGCGCTTGCCAGCAAGGTGAGTGCAAGTAGGAATCGCTTCATGGCGGCATGCTCGGGTCGGGGGTGGTGGTTGCCGGGGCGGCCGGCGCCTGTGCAGCCGGCGGTTTGGGGCGTGGCGGCTTGGCGTGGATCTTCATCATCGCCCGATCCATCGGGCCGTCGATCAACAGGTCGAGCGCTTGCAGTGAGTCGTGGATGGACTTCTCGATCAACTCACGTTCAGCCTGCGGCGGCTTGCGCAGCACGTAGTCCACCACCTGCGCACGATCCCCCGGGTGGCCGATGCCGATGCGCAGGCGCCAGAAGTCGGCGCTGCCCAATTGCGCTGCGATGTCGCGCACGCCATTGCCGCCCGGGCTGCCGCCGCATTTGAGCTTGACGCTGCCGGGCAGCAGGTCGAGTTCATCGTGCACGACCAAGATCTCCTGCGGCTCGATCTTGAAGAAGCGCGCCAACGCGGCCACCGACTTGCCCGACAGGTTCATGAACGTCATGGGCTGCAGCAACCAAAGCGGCCCGGCCGGCCGGTTCACGCGCGCGGCCAAGCCGAAGTAGCTGCGCTCGGCCACCAGGCGCGCGCGCAACTGTTGCGCCGCGGCGTTGATCCACTGGAACCCGGCGTTGTGCCGCGTGCCTTCGTATTCAAGCCCCGGGTTGCCCAGGCCGGCGATGAGTCGAATCATGCGCGGATTGTCGCCAATGAAAAGGGCCCGCAGGCCCCTTGGGAAGCAGCGCTGGCGATAGCCAGTGCCGGCCATCACTTCTTGTTTTGCTTCTCGGTCTTCTTGGCTTTGGTGGCCGGCGCAGCCGCCACCACCACCGGCGTGGCCGGGGCCGCTTCTTCGGCTTCCAGGCGCGGCGGGTTGGCCGCCACGATCACCGGGTTGAGCGTGCCGTGGCGAACGAACTTGATGCCTTCAGGCAGTTTCAGGTCGAGTGCGTGGATCGACTGGCCCTTGACCAGGTGGCCCAGGTCGATGGAGATGAACTCGGGCAACTGCGAGGCCAGGCACTCGACTTCGAGCTCGGTGGTGACGTGACTGACCAGGCACTTGTCTGTCTTGACCGCGATCGACGCATCTTCGTTCACGAAGTGCAGCGGCACCTTCTTGTGCAGCCGCGTGGTTTCATCAACGCGCTGGAAATCAACGTGCAGCACGTTCTGGCGGAACGGGTGCATCTGGTAGTCGCGCAGCAGCACCTTTTGCACCGCGCCGCCGAGTTCCATGTCGAGCAGCGAGGAATGGAAGGCTTCCTTCTTCAGCGCCATGTACAGCGCGTTGTGGTCAATCTCGATCATGGCCGGTGTGCCGGCCCCGTAAACGATGCCAGGCACCTTGCCAGCACCGCGCAGGCGGCGGCTCGCTCCGGTCCCCTGCAATGTGCGCTCGAAAGCGGTGAACTTCATGGTTCGACTCCAAGTGAGTGAGGCGCCCGCGACCAGGCGCCAGGGTTGGCGCGCTGGGAATTCAGCGCGCCGGTTCTATCGGGTCTCAAGTCAATGTGGCTTTGCCACTTGACTTGACCCCCGCGGGGGCCTGACGCGAAGCGGCAGGTTTGGGGGTCCCTAGAAGTTGTTGTTCTGCTCCGAGAAAAGCGAGGTCACCGATTCACCGTCGCTGATGCGGCGAATGGTCTCGGCGAACAGCAGCGCCACGGAAAGCTGGCGGATCTTGCCGCAGGCCTTGCCCTGTGCATTCAGCGGAATGGTGTTGGTGATGACGACTTCATCAATTTGCGACGCAGCAATGCGCTCGATGGCCGGGCCCGAAAACACCGGGTGCGTGCAATAGGCGAACACGCGCTTGGCGCCGCGTTCCTTCAGCACATCTGCCGCCTTTACCAGCGTGCCGGCGGTGTCGATCATGTCGTCCATGATCACGCAGTTGCGGCCTTCGATCTCGCCGATCACATGCATCACCTCGGACACATTGGCCTT
>JAYUHT010000352.1:0-4500 GCA_043766725.1 Burkholderiales bacterium
ACCCCTCAGCGCCCAAATAACGTAGTGCCCATTTCGGCTAAGGTGTTGATTTTTATAACCTCCGAGGCTCGGATCGGCTTGGAGATGCGGAAGTCGGGACGACGTGTTCAACGATGCGCTGCCGGTGTCGGTGGTCGCGCTCACCGGCTTCGCCATGGTGGTTTGGCCGGCTGTGCCTGCGGCGGTGAACAACGTGGACGACTTCATCGCCTGGTGCAAGGCCAACCCGGCCAACGCACAGTGCGGCAACCCCGGTGCCGGCTCGCCGCCGCACTTCCTGGCCATGCTGCTGGCGCGCGATGCCAAGCTCGATCTGACGCATGTGCCCTATCGCGGTGGCTTAGCTGCGATGCAGGCCGCCGCCGCGGGGCAGGTCTCGTCAGCGTTGGCCACCGAGTCAACGGCCTTGCCGCTGGAACAAGCCGGCAAGCTGCGCGTGCTGGCCACGACCGGCGCCGAGCGCTCGGTGTTCTTGCCGCGTGTGCCCACTTTCGCGAGCAAGGCTTTGCCAACCTGGCGCAGCGCGAATGGTTCGGCGCCTTCCTACCCGCCAAGACGCCCGCCAGCACGGTGCAGTCCACGGCCGAAGCCCTGCGCGCCGCGCTGCGCGAGCCCGAGGTGCAGGACCTGTGGCGCAAGGTGGGCTTGGCGGCCGAGAGTTCATCACCGGTTGAACTACAGCAGACGCTGCGCCGCGAGCATGATTTCTGGGGCCCGCTCATTCGCGCCAGCGGCTTCACGCCGCAGGCTTGAGCGCGCCGCGCTCAGGGGGTCACGCGCAGCTCGCGGCGCAGAATTTTGCCCACCGCGCTCTTGGGCAGCTCGCTGCGAAACTCCACCAGTTTGGGGCGCTTGTAGCCGGTGAGGTTGGCGTCGCAAAAGGCGCGCACGGTGGCCTCTGTGAGCGCCGGATCCTTCTTCACCACCACCAACTTCACGGCCTCGCCGGCGCGGGCATCGGGCACGCCCACGGCGGCGCATTCCAGCACCCCGGGCAGGGTGCTGATCAGGTCTTCCAGCTCGTTGGGGTAGACGTTGAAACCGCTGACCAGGATCATGTCTTTTTTGCGGTCGACGATGCGAAAGTAGCCGTGCTCGTCAACCGTGCCGATGTCGCCGCTGCGAAAAAAACCGTCGTCGGTCATGGCCTTGGCGGTGTCGTCGGGGCGCTGCCAGTAGCCGGCCATCACCTGCGGCCCGCGAATGGCAATCTCGCCGGCCTCACCGGGCGCCACCTCGCGGCCTTCATCGTCGATCAGCTTCAACTCGGTGTTCGGCAGTGGCAACCCGATGTTGCCGCTGTAGGCGGTGCTGGTGACGGGGTTGCAGGTGGCCGACGGGCTGGTCTCCGAAAGACCATAGCCTTCGCAGATCGAGCAGCCGGTTTTTTCCAGCCACAACTGCGCCGTGCCGCGCGTCACGGCCATGCCGCCGCCCACCGACAGCTTCAAGTGGCTCCAATCCACCTTGGCAAAGTCAGCGTGGTTGGCGATGGCGGCGAACAGTGTGTTCACGGCCGGAAAGCTGTGGAAGCGCTCATGCGCCAACGCCTTCAGCAAGGCCGTGATGTCGCGCGCATTGGGGATCAGGATGTTGCAGCCGCCCAGGCGCATCGACAGCATCATGTTCGCCGTGAAACCGAAGATGTGATACAGCGGCAGCGCACACACGGTGGTGAGTTGTTCGCCGCTCGGAATGGCCGCCAGCGCGGGCTGGTTCCAGGCCTGGGCCTGCAACACGTTGGCCACCAGGTTGCGGTGCAACAGCACCGCGCCCTTGCTCACGCCGGTGGTGCCCCCGGTGTACTGCAACACGGCAATGTCGTCAGGCCCCACGTTGGCCGGCGCCAGGGTCATGCGCGTGCCCTGGGCCACGGCCTGGTTGAAGCGCACCGCCCCCGGCAGCGTGAACGCCGGCACCAGCTTGCGCACGTTGCGCACCACATGGTTGACCGCGCCGCCCTTGAACAGCCCCAGCATGTCGCCCATGGCGGCCAGCACCACATGCTTGGCGGGCACGGCGTCGATCACCTGCGCCAGCGTGGCGGCAAAGTTTTCAAGAATGATGATGGCGCGGGCACCGGAATCCTTGAGCTGGTGCTCCAGTTCGCGCGGCGTGTACAGCGGGTTCACATTCACCACCACGCAACCCGCGCGCAACACCGCGGCCACCGCCACCGCGTACTGCGGCACGTTGGGCAGCATGATGGCCACCCGCTCGCCGCGCGCGAGTTTCAGGCTCTGCAAATAGGCCGCCAAGGCGCGCGACAGGTCGTTCACCTGCGTGTAGGTGATGCGCTTGCCCATGAAACGAAACGCCGGCAGCGGCCCGTGCTTGGCGAAGCTTTCATCGAGCAGTGCCAGCAGCGAGGGGTAAAGGTCGGTGCGGATCTCCGCCGGCACGCCAGCGGGATATTCCTTCAGCCACACCTTGCGCATGCCACGCCTCCCAATACGGTCGGGCGATTCTGAAGGCTGGCCCTCGCGCCACGGCTCAGGGAATGCGCTAGCGAATCCTGGTGCACCCCGCTCGCCCGAGGTCGCCGAGCGGCCCTCCGAGAGGGCGCGGCCCTGCTCGTGGCGGCCCGGCGCTGCGGCCGCCCGGCGCCGGTCAGGCCGAGGCACAGGCTAAGCTGCGCCCATGACGATCCTGCGCCACCGCGCGCTGCGCACCTTGCTCGCCGGCGGCACGGCCTACTTCGTGGGCAACGCCATGCTGACCATGGCCGCCGCCTGGCTGGTGGTGGAACTCACGCAGTCGTCGTTCCTGGCCGCGCTGGTGCAAACGGCCGTGTTCCTGCCGATGTTCCTGTTGAGCCTGCCCGCAGGGGTGATGGCCGACACCACCGACCGGCGCCGCCTCATGCTCGGCGCGCTGGCCGTGCAGGCCGGCCTGGTGGCGCTGCTGGCTGTGCTGATGCTGGCCGGCTGGCTCGGCGCGGGCAGTTTGTTGTTGTTGATCTTCCTGGCCGGCTGCTGCACCGCGTTGCTGTCGCCGGCCTGGAATTCCACCGTGGTGGATGTGGTGCCGCGCGAGGAGTTGCCGCTGGCCATTGCCGCCATCGGCATCAGCTACAACGGCGCGCGCGCGCTGGGCCCGGCCGCGGCAGGCTGGGTCTATGCCGAAGCTGACCCGGGCTGGGTCTTCGCGCTGGCGGTGCTGGGCATCCTGGCGTTGTTCGAATCGATCCGCCGCCACCCGCCCAAGCCGCACCCGCCGTCGCGCCTGCCGGCCGAGCGGCTGTGGGGCGGCATGCTCAGTGCGGTGCGCTTTGCGCGCCATTCGCACATCGTGCTGGCGCAGCTCGTCCGCACCGCGGCCTTCGGCGCCGCCGGCTCGGCGCTGTGGGCCTTGCTGCCCGCGGTGGCGCAGCAGCAGCTCGGCCTGGGCGCCACCGGCTTTGGCTTGTTGATGGCCTGCATGGGCGGCGGCGCCGTGGTGTCGGGGCTGCTGCTGGGCCGCGTGCGCGCGCGCCTGGGCCTGGAACGGCTCGTCGGGTTGGGCAGCGCCATCTTTGCGCTGGTGATGGCCATCACCGCGGCGGTGCATCACCACGGCGTGGTGTACCTGGCGCTGGTGGCCGGGGGTGGCGCGTGGATGGCGGTCATGTCCACCTACAACACTGCCACCCAGACCAGTGCCCCGCCCTGGGTGCGCGCGCGTGCCAGCGCGTTGCATGTCTTGGCCGCGCTGGGGGCCTTTGCGCTGGGCTCGGCGCTATGGGGCGCGCTGTCGGGCCTGCTCGGCCTGGCGCCCACGTTGTGGCTGGCCAGCGCCAGCATGGCCGCCGGCCTGTTGCTGGCGCGCGCGTTTCCGCTGCGCATGGGCGAACTCAACGAGGTGACGCTGGCGCCGTTGTCCGAAGACCTGTTCGTGGCGCACGAGCCCGACCCCGAAGCCGGCCCGGTGGCGGTGGAAATCGGCTATCGCATCCACGCCGAAAACGCCGCAGCCTTTCTCGATGCGGTGGCGCAGTTGCGCGGCCCGCGCCGGCGCGACGGCGCCACCTTCTGGCGCCTCTACCGCGACCTGGCCGACCCACAACGCTATGTCGAGCGCTTCATCGTCACCAGTTGGGCTGACTATCTGCACCAGCGCGCCCGTGCCACCGTGGCCGACCAGGAGCTGGAAGCCACCGTGCGCACCCACCTGGCGGCGGGCGAGGTGCCGCAGCTGCAGCACTACATCGCCGAGCGCTGAAGGCGACCTGCACCCTTCGCCCATGCCAAACCGAGCCGCCGGCCAAGACTCGAGCGTGCCCCCGCAGCCGCACACCGACAACGCCACGGCGCAGCCAACCGATGCTGGCGCCACCCAGGCGCTGTGGCGCGTGTGCCTGCTCGGTGGCCTGAGTTTGAGCGACGGCACGCAACACCTGGTGCGCCTGCCCAGCCGCGCCATCACCGCCTTGCTCGCCCGCCTGGCCCTGGCGCCGCAGCGCGCGCATGGCCGCGAGGAATTGATCGAACTGCTGTGGCCGGGCGTGGCCCTCGCGGTGGG
>JAYUHT010000353.1:0-4479 GCA_043766725.1 Burkholderiales bacterium
GCGAAAGCCGCCCGATCAAGACCTCGAATTTGCAACTCGACCGCAGTCCAATCAATAAGTCATCTCAAACTGCAATTTGAGAGGTTGTGCAGACGTTCCTTAGCGGGCGGCGCATCTTATAAATTTCCATCAAACCCATGCCTCCCACCCCTGTTCTGCGCCCGCGGGCCAGCCGCTTGACGGCAGCTCGGTACGGCCGCCTTTGAGCCCGCCGCACCGCCCTGACAACACCCAGGCTGAAGCGCAACGCGCCGGCCCGGATGGCCACGCCGCGGCCGCGCAGGTGCTGCGCCACCCAGCGGCTTTTGCGCTGGGTACGCTGAAGGCGTTTCGCGCCAACCAGGGCCTGCTGCTGGCCGGCGCAGTGGCGTATTACGCGCTGCTGTCGATCGTGCCGCTGCTGATCTTGACCGTGATCGCGCTGTCGCACGTGGTCGACCAAGCCGAGTTGCTGCGAACGTTAGGGCGATACCTCGAATGGCTGGTGCCCGGGCAGTCACGGGCCATCGTGGCCGAGTTGGCCAACTTCCTCGCGCACCGCGGCGTGGTGGGCTGGGTCTTGCTCGGCACCATGCTCTTCTTCAGCACGCTGGCCTTCACGGTGTTGGAAAACGCCATGTCAGTGATCTTCCATCACCGCGTGGCCAAGCGCCGGCGCCGCTTCGTGGTGTCGGCCTTGATTCCTTACGTCTACATCCTGTGCCTGGGCCTGGGCCTGCTGGTGGTGACGCTGGTGGCTGGCAGCTTGCAGGCCATGGGCCAGGAACGCATCTACTTCCTGGCCCGCAGCTGGTCTTTGGTCGGCGCGTCGGGCGCGCTGCTTTACTTGCTCGGCCTGGCCGGCGAGATTTTTGTGTTGACCTCGATCTACCTCGTGATGCCGGTGGGTCGGCTGTCACTGTCGCACGCGCTGCTGGGTGCGTTGAGCGCGGCCTTGCTGTGGGAACT
The DNA here is from genome assembly GCA_043766725.1 of Burkholderiales bacterium. Taxonomy (GTDB): domain Bacteria; phylum Pseudomonadota; class Gammaproteobacteria; order Burkholderiales; family Burkholderiaceae_C; genus Rubrivivax. The sequence continues at coordinate 949 of JAYUHT010000353.1, forward strand.
GTCGCGCCATGTGCTGGTGTGGTACTTCACCACGCTGTCGCAGATCAGCACCGTTTACGGCTCGCTGACCACCGCCATCGCCGTGTTGCTCAGCCTGGAGCTGGCGGCAACGCTGCTGCTGCTGGGCGCGCAGGTGATTGCGGAATATGAACGGCTGGGTCGCATGGAAGCCGCCCCAGCCGCCAAGTCAATCACGACGTTGCTTTCGTGAGCAGCCGGCTGGGAGGCTGGCCGCTCTGTGGCCGTGCGTCAGGCGGCGGCGTTGCGCGTGCGGCGACGCACCACAAAGCTCATTGCCGCGAGGCCAGCGAGCATCAAGGCATAGGTTTCCGGCTCAGGAATGGGCGCCGCAAAGTTGAGCGACCCGCCACCCTGGCGAATGCGAAAGCCGTTGGCGAACGGTTCGACTTCCGAGGTGGTGTTGGTGAAGGCGGTGATGGCCATGCCGTAGAACGGGCTGGGGGCCACGAAAAAGGCCGGACTGAGCGCCGAAAAAGTCAGGTCGGCATTGGCCGATGGCGTGAAGGTGATGCCGTTGCCGCTGGGTAGCGTGCCCACAGCACCGTTGATCAGCGTGCCCGTGGCCAACACGACTTCGCCGACGGCGGTCTCGGTGGGCGTATTGCCACTGAAGCCGAAACTGGCCGTTCCGTTGTAGCCGTACAGGGTGTAGGTCATTGACGTGAACGAGCCGAACGTCGGTGCCAAGGCCGGGTTGGCGACCGTCGTGGTGCCCGTGCCGCTGAAGGCGAAATACAGGCCGTACGTGCTGTTCAGCCCGGGCGGCGTAAACGTCGAGCCGCCCAGTTGCACGCCGCTGACGGCCAGGAAGCCGGTGTCCGTGAAGCCACCCACACCGTTGAAGGTGATCGTTGAATAGTCTGACACCAGGATGTTGTCGCCAGTAAACGTTGTGCCACCGGTGAAGGCGCTTGTGTTCAGGGTGAACGGCGAAAGTGCCGCGAAGGCGCCGTTGCAGGCAGCCACCGCGGCCACAGCCACCACGGAATGGCGCAACAACTGCTGAAAAGCGGGACGTGCAATGAAACCCATGGCAATGCTCCTTGAAGGTCGTTGTCCGAGTCCCGGACCGGAAGTAAAAGTGTGCTGGGATGTGATTGATGTCACGGATTCAGGCTAAGGAGGGTTAACTTCCGCTTCTGTGCGACAACACACATAACCCCTCATCTGAGGGGACACAAAACGCCCCCTCATATCGGGGGGCGGCGATACGCATCACAGGTAGTGCGGCAACGCATGGCGCGCACTCACCACTGCCGGCGCGGCGGCGCGACCCAGGCGAAAAAGCATCACCGGCTGGGCCGTCGGCGGGCCTGGAAGCGCCAGCTCTTGCAGCAATTGGCGCAAGCGCGCTTGCACGCCAGCGTCAACCCAGCCATGGCCGGGTGCCTGGCGCGCCAGCGTGGTGGCGGCGGCCATCGGCTGCAGGGCCAGGCCGTGCAGCGTGGTCGCAAGCCAAAGGCGCTGCAACGCGCGCCCGGCCTGCAAGACGCCCGCTGTCGCGTCGGGCTGGGCCAGGAGCATTCCCAAATGCGGCGCCAAAGCGCAAGGCAGGTAGCCCGCACGCAGGCCCAGCGTCTGGTGCAGACCCAGGGCTGTGGCCGCGCGCATCAGCGGCCAGCGCCGCAGCAGCGTGAACGGCCCGCGCAGCGGCCGCTCGATGGCCAGCGCGCCGGGCGACAGGCCCTGCACGGCGCTGCGCTGCCACCCAGCGTCGAATTGAATCGCGGTGAACATCTCGGCGTGCAACTCGCGCCGCCTGAAACGCTCAGTCTCCGCCAGCCGGATGGCCATCAAGGCCTTCGTGCGGTGCGCGCCGCCGTCGAGCCAAGCCACGCTGGCGCCGTTGACGGCAGCGGCGGCGAGCGCCACGTCTTGCAGCGTGGCCGGCGGCAGTGGCGCGCGGCGATAGAAGGCGCGGTTCGTGTGCCGGTCTTCGATGGCTGCGCACAGGCCGTCAGGCGCTGCCGTGTGCGGCGCCGCAGCCCAGCGCAACAACGCCGTGTGCGCTGGTTGCTGCTCATCGGGCAACCAGCCGGCTTGCAGCGTGAGGCCCAGGCTGGCCGACCGCAGCGCCATGTTTTCCACCACCGCGCCATGCGCCAGGTGGGCCAAAAACTGGCGGTGTGGCCGCGCGGCCCAGTCGCCAGCGTCGGTGGCCACCAGCAGCACGGCGTCGTCCCGCACCTGAAAGCGCAGTGCCAGGTGGTTGTCGGCCGACGGCGCGAGGATGCCGCTGGCCAGGATGCGGTGCAGCACGTCGTCGGGCGGCCTCATGGCGTTCAGCGCAGGTTCAGGCGCCGCCGCACCAGGGCCAGCAGCATGCGCTGCAGCGGGTGGCGGTTGCCGCCGGGGCGCCAAGTGCGCACCAGCCGGTTGCGAAAGGCATCAAGATGCAGCCCATGCGGGGCCGCCACCACTTCACCGCGGCGCAGCAACAGCTTCAACACCTGGGTGGCTGCGATGCCGGCGCAGAGTTGCACGCCAATGGCGGTTGACGGCCCCTTGCCGGTGGCCAGGTCGACCCGCCCGGGCTCCACCAGGTAGCGCATTTGCAGCATGGCCGGCGACAGGCCCACCAGGAAGCGCAAGGCCTGCTCCCGCGCGCTGTGCCCGGCGAGCTGGAAGTAGCCCTCGAAGCTCATGCCGCCGGGCACGAAGTTCAGCAACGCCGCGCCCATGCCCAGCGGCGCCACCGTCACCGCGGCCATGCCCTGCTGCGCGCAGCGCGCGAAGACGCGGGCTCGAATGTCCAGCGCGAAGAAGTCCAGGCCGTCGAGGTAAACATCGCCATCGGCCAGAAAGGCGTCCACGTTGGTGGCGTCCAGGCCTTGCGGGAAGACGCGCACGTCCAGCTCGGGGTTGATGTCGCGCGCCAGCGCAAGCATGACGTCGACCTTGGGCTGCTGCAGCGAACTCACGCCGGCCCCGACCTGGCGGTTGAAGTTGGCCAACGTGAAGTGGTCGAAATCAGCGATCGAGAACGCGCCGATGCCCAGCCGGGCAAGCGTCAACAGGTAAGCACCGCCCACCCCGCCCATGCCGGCAATGCACACCCGCGAACGTTTCAGATGAGCTTGTTCGGCTTCAGTGAGCCAGCCCAGGTTGCGGGCAAAGGCCTGGTCGTAGGAGAACTCGCCGCCGGAAGCCACGCTGCGCAGACCTCAGTGACGCGGCAACGCGCCCGGGCTCGATGCCTCCCAGCCCGGCGGTGGCAGCGAATCGCTGTGCGCGGCCCTCAGGCGCCCAACGATGCCGGCTTCTTCAGCAACGGAAAAGAACAACGGGTACAGCGAGCGATTGGTCTTCGCCTCTTGCGGACGGCCGCCAAAGCGGTCGATCTGTTCATGCGCCAGCGCGAAGTCAAGCCGCATCAGCACGGCCGGCGCATTCACGCGCGGATTCAGCCGCGCCGGGCCAACCACGGTGAAGGCCAGCATGTTTTCATAGTAGCGAACATGGCGCGGATTGACCTCGATCAGCAAGTCGTCCAGGCCCTTGATGCGATGC
>JAYUHT010000354.1:0-4474 GCA_043766725.1 Burkholderiales bacterium
CGCGAGCGTCATAGGCCAGCGCCTGCACCAGCAGGCGGTCGGGGCGCACGATCTCGAACAGCACCTCACGCGCGTCCACCACCTGGCCCGCGACGACGGGGTTGTTGCTGATCACGCCGGGCACCGGCGCCGTCAACTCAACACGCCCGACCAGGCCGGTGGACAGCGCCTGCTTGCGCTGTGTCAGGCTGGCAACTTCGGCGCGCGCCGCGTCGATCTCCTTTTGCGGCACGCTGCCTTCAAGCTGTGCATGGCGCTGCACCTTCTGTTCGGCGATGACCATCAGCCCGTCCACCTCGGCCAGTTGCGCCTGGGTACCGGCGCGCTCCAGGCCATTGGCCTGCGGTGCCAGGTAGGCCAGCACCTGGCCCTGCGTCACCCGTTGCCCCAGGTGCGGCAAACCCCCTGGGCCGGCCTGCACGATGCCCGGTTGCGTGGCCTGCACGCGCCCGGCGGCGGCCGGGTCGGCGATCACGGTGCCCTTCAATTCGGTGCTGCTGGGCAGTGCCCGTTCTTCAACGACCACCGTGCGCAAGGTGTACAGGCGTTGCACTGCCTTGGGCACGTTGATGCTGCCGTCGGGCAGACGTTGGGGCGCTGCGGCGCCACCGGTGCCCACCAGTCCCGCCTGCGCAGCGCTGCCAGCCCCAGGCTTGGTGGCATCCTTGCTGTGGTCTTCGTCGCCATGCGCGAAGGCCGTGGCGCCAACGAACGCCAGCGTCAAGGCCAGCGCCAGGGCTGTGGCGGCATGCTGAGAGGGTTGGTTTTTACTGCTCATCAAAACGCTCCATGCGGTGTGGTCCGACGGCGGCGCCAGGCGAAGACGCCGGCTCCAAGAATCAAGACCAAGCCCAGCACCGCCAAGGCCAGTTTGGTGAACGACGGCCATTCGATGCTGTGGCTGTGTGCGGCCGCGGCGGCAGCTGCCGAGCTGGCCACGACCAGGTCGCCTGTCAGCAAGTCGCTCGCATCACCTGCCTGCACAGTGAACACCAGCGGGTGGGTGCCTGGTGCGGCCAACCCTGCGGCCGCCACGGTGTAGACGCCGCCTTTCTCGATGGCGGCAGTGGCCTTCAGCGGCCCACCCTCTGCGCTGATCTTTGCGCCCGTCACGGGCTCGTTGCTGTTGAAGCGGTCGAGATGGATGACGAGCTGCGCGCCTTGCAGGCTGCCCACCAGTTCGAAGAGTTCGCTGCTCGCTTCGACACGCAGCGTTTGAATGGGCCCGGCAGCCGACGCCGCAGCGATGGCGCCATGGTCGTCGTCGCCGTGGGCCCACAGCAGGCCGGGCAGCGACAGCGCGCCGCAGATCAAGAGACGAAGCAACTTCATGGCAAAACTCCCAGAGCTTGATTCAGGCGCGATACCGCGCGGCTGGCTTCGATGCGGCTGCGTGTGGTTTCGGCATCAGCGGCATAACGTTCGGCTGCAGTACGCAGCCGTGTTGCCAGGTCGATCTCGCCCAGGCTGAAGGCCTTGCCGAGCAGTGCGTCGTTGTCGGCGGCCAGCCGCTGGCGCTCTTCAGCCAACGCCAGCGCGGACCGTGCCTGCAGCAACTCACGCTGCGATGCCAGCAGCTCGGCCTGAAGCTGATCCTTCAGCCGCGCATAGCCTGTGCGGGCCTCAATGAATTCGGCATTGGCAGCCGCCATCTTCGGTTCGTTGCGGGCGTCGGTGGACAGCGGAATGCGGATGCCCAGCGTGACCGAGCCGCCATAGGGATCGGTGTTGGAAGAACGCTCGCGCCGGTACGCCAGCGTCAGCTCGGGGTTGTCGCGCCGGTTTTCGGTGGCCAGCCTCAGCCGGGCATCAGCCGCCAGGGCGGCGCGGTCCAGTTGGCGCAATGCGGGGTGCTCCGTCAGCGATGGGGCAGCTGCGGCCAGTGTCTCGTCGCCGGTGGGCAGTTGTTCCAAGCCCGTCAGCGTGGTGAACGTCAGCAGTGCACGTGCGGTTCGCGCCTCGGCTTCGTTCGCAGCGCCGCGTGCAGCGTGCGCGGCGCCCTTGGCTTGGTTGAAGTCGGTGCGTGCCAGGTCACCGGCCTTGAGGCGACGTTCCACGTCGGCGGCCAGCGCCAACGCATCGTCGAGACGACGACGTGCCGCAGCGCGCTCCGCCTCGGCCTGGCGCACCTGCCAGTAGGCTTCCCGCACTTCGCCTGCCAGCTTCCACTTCGCACTGTCAAACGCATCGCGTTGCAGGTCTTGCTCGGCACCGGCCAGCGCGGCTTCGCGTTGCCGTTGGCCGGGTAGCCACAGCGGCACCGACAGTGCCGCCTCAACTTCGCGTGCCCCGGCACGGCGGTTGAGGCGATCACTGCGTTCGCTCAAGCCGACGCTGGGTGGCGCAGGCACCCAGGCATGGGCGGCTTTAACGCGCGCTGCGAACTCAGCTGCGCGAAACGTCTGTGCCTGCGCGGCGGGCTGCCGTCCCCAGGCCTTTTCAACCGCATCACGCAGCGTTTGCGCGTGCGTGGGCGCTGCGCTGAAAAGCAGTGCAAGCTGGGCTGCCAAAACCGCCCTGAGCAAGGCAAGCTGCAGATGGCCCTGGCGGCTGCATGCCTGCCGCGGGGTGACTCGGATGCGGTCATTGTTTTTCCTGTACTTCATGACAAAACCTTCAAGGTGACGCGGAGTCGGCGTGCAGCAATGTCGATGCTGTCTCTGTTGCCAGCCGCCAGCCGCGCCAAAGCAAAACCACGCCAACAAGCGATGTAAAAAGGCAGGGCGCACCGGTCCAGCCTCTGGCAAGCAGCTCGTGTGCAAAGAGGGCGCCAGCCAGGACGCACAGCCAAAGCCGGACTTCTTCTGCGATCGCGTCGCGGCCGCAGCTGAATAGGCAACACCACGCCGCGCCGGCCATCAGCATCAGCAGCAACGGGCCCGGGTGACCGGCGTCGGGGTGCCACCATCCAAGCCTGGCAGCCGCAATGCCGGCCAACAAAACGACACCCGCGCCAACCGCCAGCAAGCCGGCGGAAAACGCATGTACGGCCGCCGCGATGGCGCGCCAAGGCGCACCCCGGTCCATGTGCAGCAGCAACAGCCGGTACGCCAGCACCAGGCTCAGGGCCAACAGCATGCAATCGCGCCACGCCATCGCAGCGCAGGCCATGGCCAACACCAGGCCGGTGCTGACAGGACCCCACCAGCGCTGCAGTGTCATGGTGCCGGGCCCATGTTCAGCGCGCTGGCTGGATTTCAGTCACCGTGAACTTGCCAGCGTCATTGATGGCCTTGAATTTCACCTTGTCGCCGGCCTTCAGCTTGTCGAGCATGGCCTTGTCCTTGACAACAAAAACCATCGTCATGGCGGGCATGTCCAGGCTCTTGATGTCGGCATGCCTGAGCGTGAGCTTGCCGCTTTCCATATCGACTTTGCGCACTTCGCCATCGGTCATGTCAGCTGATGCAGCACCGGCCGTAGCGGCAGCAGCGGCCGGCTTGTGATGTGTATCGTCGGCCGTCGCGGTCAAGGGCGCCAGCAGGGCCAGCGCGGTAATGGCCAGCAGCGTATTCATTTGGGTTTTCATGGTGGGGTTCCGTTTCAGTGGTGGGTGTGTGGGTGCGATGCCGCAGGTGGTTCAGTGTTTGTGGTCGTTGTGGCCATCGCTTTTCTTGCCTGCTGCAACGGCCACAAGCTTCACCTTGCCGACCATGCCGGCCGAATAATGTCCGGCCATCAAGCGGGCGAAGTCGAAGTCGCCGGCACGGTTGAAGTTCCAGATGATTTCGCCGGTCTTGCCGGGTGCCACATGCGCCCTGTAGGGTTCGTCGTGCTCCATGGTCGGGAACTTGACCATCTGCGCCGCGTGTGCGTCGAGTTCCTTTTCGGTGCCCAGCACAAATTCGTATTTCACTTGGCCGGCGTTCTTGACCACAAAGCGGACGGTTTCGCCCTGCTTCGCCAGGATGTTGGCGGGGCTGAAACGCATGCTGTCGCTGATGTCGACCTGCACCGTGCGCGTCACGGTGGCGGCTTTGCCGGGCCCGCCGATGGCGGATTCATCGTGCCCACCTGCGGGGTGATGGCCGCCGCTGGCGCATGCCGTGAGCGCAGCAACACCCAGCACCGCTGTGACAGCCTTGATGGTTGAAGTGATGGTTGAAAGTCGGTACATGGGAATCCTCTCGGGTTCAGGTTGAGGGGTTGATTCAATGCCCGGAATGACCGCCTACGGGCTAACGAACGTTGACCAAGGTGGCGGTGATTGGCAAGGCCAGCGGCTGCATCGAGCCCGTGCCCGTGGCCTAACGGTAAAACGAAGGGTGTGTCTGTGCTGCAGCGACAAAACCCACGGCACAGCCGGCGGCTGGCGTCAGCCAGCGGATGGGGGCAACAAGCATCAAGTCCTCGTGTTGGAATCAGCGACGCCCTGCCCATGCGGCAAGGGGTGACCGGGCTCAGTGGCCGACGACGTGCCAGGCACGCCGCTCAGGCACCGGCTACACGAGGGGGGTGCGGGGTGGCCGGTCGG
>JAYUHT010000355.1:0-4469 GCA_043766725.1 Burkholderiales bacterium
GCAAAAGACCTTGCTCACCGTGCCGGTGTGGTCGCACTCGATCTCGTTCATGATCTTCATGGCTTCGATGATGCAGACCGGCTCGCCCGCCTTGATGGCCTGGCCAGGTTCCGCCAGCGGCTTGGCGCCGGGGCTGGAGGCGCGGTAGAACGTGCCCACCATGGGCGACTTCACGACATGACCACTGGGCTCGGCTTGCGCTTGGGCCGAGGCCGCAGAGGCAGCGTCAGCGGCGGTAACAGCTGGCAATGCGGTCTGCCCTGACGGCAGGGTAGGCATCGCCGACGGCATGGCCATGGCTGGCATCACGGCGGCCTTCACGATACGCACCTTGCCTTCCGCTTCCGTGATTTCGAGCTCTGAGATATTCGACTCGGAAACCAGGTCGACCAAAGTCTTCAGCTTACGCAGGTCCATATCTGTCCTCGTTATTGTTAGTCGCCGGCCACACTTGAGCTGTGCAGGTCGTTGCCTTCAAATCAGCACCATCAGCCAGCAAATGCCGCGAAGTTGCTTTGATAGATCAGTGCCATGCCTGCTGGCACAAACCTGTTCAAGCAAATCAGCGTTTGCTCAAGGCCGCGAACTGTACGCTGTTGCAAGCAGGGTTCGGCTCGCAGCGCAGGCTTTGCGCGCAGTTGCCAACAACCAGGCGCATTACAAGGCGGCGGCCCAACCTTGCAGTTCAGCCAGAGTCGTGGCGCCCAGCTTGTGTTGGCGCACGCGCCCCTGCGCATCCACCATCAGCGTGAAAGGCAGCACCGCGCGTGGGTTGCCCAGCTGCTGTGCTAGTTCGGTGCCATCAAACCCGGCGATGCCGATCTCTATGGACAACGGCGTGCGCCGCAAAAATTGAGCCACCGCCTCGGGCTTGTCCACCGCCAAACCCACCACCCGCCAACCCTGAGCGCGGTGAGCGACGGCGAAAGCGTCAAGGTCGGGCAACTCCTTGATGCACGGCGCGCACCAAGTGGCCCAGAAGTTGATGATCAATGGCTGGCCGCGCAGGCTGGCCATGCTGAGTTCGCCGCCATCGGGGCGGGGCAACTTGAGTTGCCAAAACGCGGCGTCAATGGGCTGTGGCTGCCGGCTGGTTTGCCACCACCAGGCGCCCATGCCAGCCAGCGCCGCGGCGCTGGCCACGCCCCCCACCAAGCTGGTGCGGCGCTTCAACATGCGGCCGCCTGCGGCGCGGCCAGCATGGCGCGCAACGCCGCGGCGTCGCCGCGCCAACTGCGGCCGCGCGCGTCGGGCTTCAATGCCCCGCGTTGTTCATCGCGGTCGCGCACGAGCAGGTGAATGGTGACCAGTTCGTTGAAGGCAGGGCAGGGCACCGCGGTGGTCAACACGTCCAGTGGCGGCTGGCCGGAGCGGGTTTGGGTGGCCACGTCAAACGCCACGCCCAGGTTCAGCAAGGCGATCTCGGCACTCTTCGAATCGTCGCAATACAGATCGATGCGGATCGATGACATGCGCGTGGCCGTGCCGCGCCACACCGCCCCGCCCAAGTGCGGCCGGAACTCGGCCAACCGCTCCAGCCAGGGCAAGGCCAGGCGGCGCAGCGTGCGCAGCTCGTCGGGTTGGGTGTCAGCATGAAACAGCGCCAGTTGGCTGCGGATTTCGTCTTCGAGCTGTTCATCACTGGGCAGCGCCAGGCGCGCGCCGTGGCGGCCCAGGCTGCGCGCGGCGCGGCGCTTGGCCTCACCATATTCCTGGCCTTCTTCCACCACCAGGCGGGCCGCGGCGGCGGCCACTTCTTCGGTCGCGGTGTGGGACATGGTTTGGATTCTATGTAGCCGTGTTCACGGCAACTCGACCGCGGCCATGCGCGCGGCCACGCTGGCGGCGCGCTGCATCAGGTAGGGCGATGCGGGGTGGCGTTCAAAGAACTTCGGCGCCGGCAGCATCACCGCCAGGCGCGCCGCCTCGTCGCGGCCCAGGCGCGCAGCGTCCTTGTTGAAGTAGAAGCGCGCGGCCGCTTGCGCGCCGAACAGGCCTTCACCCCACTCCACGTGGTTGAGGTAGATCTCCAGGATGCGCTGCTTGGGCAGCAAGGCTTCAAGCATCAACGTGACCAGCCCTTCCTGAGCCTTGCGCAACGCCGTGCGCTCGCCCGAGAGAAACAGGTTCTTGGCCAATTGCTGGCTGATGGTTGAGCCGCCCACCAGCTTGGGTGCCCGCCCGGGCCTGGCCGGCTTGGCCTGGCTGCGCCGGTTGCGGCTCCAGGCCTTTTCGATCGCGTCCCACTCAACGCCATGGTGTTCGGTGAAGCCGGCGTCTTCGCTGGCCACCACGGCGCGCTTGAGGTGGTCTGACACGCTGGTATACGGCACCCACTCCTGGCTCCACGCCGGCTGCGCCGCCGTGCGCACCAAGCGCAGCGCCTCGCTGCGCTGGAACGTGGTGGAGGCCGGGTTGACCCAGCGCATGGTCAGCACACGAAAGCCCAACGCCAGTTGCAGCGCCAACAGGCACAGGCCCAGCAAGGCCAGCAGGCGCAGCGCCCCGGCACGCACTGCCGTCACCTGCCGGCCGGCCCGTGCAGGGTGGTTTCCAAACCGTCGTCGCGGGTGAAGCGGAAGCGCGAGGTGATGACGATTTGATCAGCCTCGGCGCGCATGGCGGGGCTGAAGTCGCCGAACGGGCCGGCGGCGCGAACGATGGCCACGGCGCGTGTGTCCAGCGCCTTGTTCTTCGAGCTGTGCACGATGTCGGTGTCCACCAGGCGGCCCGTGGCGTCTATGGTCAGGTTCATGATCAGCTCGCCGTACAGGCGCTTGCCGGCTAGCTCGGGAAAGTCGCGCGTGCCCCGGTCTTCGATCTTGCGCCGCAACAAGTCGTAGTAAAGCGCATAGGTCGCTTCGCGTGTTGACGGCGCGATGTAGCGCTTGCGCGGCCGGGCGTTCTCTTCGTTCACCCGCTTTTCAATCGCCGCGAGCATGCGCAGCAACTGGCGCCGGCGTTCCTCTTGTTCCTGCTCCTTGGCCGTGACCGCTTCGCGCGCCGGGTCGGGCGGGGGCAGCAAGGCCAGTTCGCGGCGCATGTGCGCCAGCAGTTGCTGTTGCTGCTGTTGCAGCTGCGCGATGTGGGCACGCGCCGTGTCGGCCGAGTCGCCCATTTCGATCTGCGCTGAGTTGGGCAATGGCGACGTGGCCCGGCCCTTGTCGGCATCGCCCCCGCCAGCCAGGTTGGCCTGCGCCAAGGCCTGGGCCTGGGTGGGTGCTTCGTTGGTGCGCGCATTGACCAGCACCACTTCAAGCGGCGTGTCTTCAAAGATGCGGTTGAAGCGCACCGGGTCCAGCACGCGCAGCGTCAGCAACGCGGCATGCACGCCGACTGAAAACAACAGGGCCCAGTGCAGCACGGTGAGCCGGCGCCAAACGCTCATTGGGGTACCTTCATGCTTCGCATTCAGGGATTCGCCCTTCGGGCGGCCGGGCGGGCTCATGCTGGCCTTTCAGTGCCTCACGGCGCGCTGCCCGGCGCGGGGTTGCCGGGCAGCGGGCTGGTCTCTGGGCCGGTGTCTGGGCTGGTCTCGATCGCCAGCGTCAACGCGCCAGCCGGCTCGCCATCGTCTTCGGCCGCGGCCTCATCGCCCTCCGTGTTGCCGCTGCCGCCCGCGGCCGGCAGGGCCTCGGCAAGGTTGGCGTGCAGGTCCAGCGTGAGCAGGTCGATCTGCGTGATGCGCACGCGCACGTGGGTGCCGCGCGGCAGGCTTTCGCTGCCCAGCGCCTTGAACACCAACGGCAGCTCATCGGCGCGCACCAGGCCGTCTTTCATCGTGCTGGCCAGCAGCTCGCTGACTTCGTTCTGCTGCAACCAGCGCAGCGCCCAATAGCGCTCCATGCCACGCTGGAAATCTGCGTAGGTGGCGTAGGCGGCTTCGAAAGCCGAAATGACTGAGAACAACGCCGCGTCCTTGGGCTTGAACGGTGCGGCCAAAGCAGCGGTGCGGCCATGGCGTGCGCAGGCGATGATCTGCCACTGGTTCACCAAATCGACATAGCGGCGCAGCGGCGAAGTGGCCCAGGTGTACTGCGCCACGCCCATGCCGGCGTGCGGCGCCGCTCGCACGCCCATGCGCACCTTCACGCCCGGGGCCAGGCTGGCCTGGCTGCGGTAGATGCCGGGCACGCCGCACTCGTGCAGCAGCGCGCCCCAGGTGCTGTTGGCCAGGATCATGGCCTCGGCCACGATCAAGTCCAGCGCCGTGCCGCGCTCGCGCGTGGTGATGCTCACGCGCTCACTGCCGTCGGGCTCGGCTTCATTCCCATCAAGCCGAAAGTTATAGTCCGGCCGGTTGAACAACTCGGGCTTGCCGCGCATCACTTCGCGCGCCGCCTTGAGCTTGCGGGCCAGGGCGAAGGCGAACGCCAGCTCGCTGGCGAAGGGGTAGTCGGCCGGCGCCTCGCCCGCGAGCGTGGCGTCGGTAACGACGCCGTCGAGCTTGTCGTGGCGCAGGTTAGCGG